>CALDHQ010000510.1 GCA_937894055.1 uncultured Polymorphobacter sp. | reverse complement strand
CAGCGTTTATAATCCCACTGCATCGGGTGTGGTCTCTGTCGGCGGTTCCTTCTACTGGGCCAGTAGCACACCGACCACGACTTACACCGCCACGCTGGAGAACACCACGGGCTGGTCCAATGGCAATCACGGCCTCGACGTGGATCTCAATTCCATCGCCAGCGGCCCACCGCTCTACACCAGCGGCTCGTTGCCCAATGGCACTCAAGACACCGCCTATCCCACGACTCAACTCTTTGCCGCTGGTGGCACGGCACCGTATAACTGGACACTCATCGGCACGCTGCCCACAGGCTTGGTGCTCAACAATGCCGTCACCGCTACCATGGCCACCATTAGCGGCACGCCGACTGTCGTCGAGAGCCGCACCTTCACGCTGCGCATTACCGACGCAAATGGCTGCACCAAAGACACAGCGTTCACCATCGCCATCGGTTGCCCTACCATCACCATCAGCCCGGCCAGCGGCTTGAGTTCAAGGTTGACGCCGACGATTTCGGTTTTGGTGTCGAGGACCGGCAGCTCGTCGGGGTTGACGTAGAACGCTTCGAGCTTGTTGCCGTTCCAGAACAGCTGCGCCAGCCCGACCATGTCGGCGGCCCAGCGCGCATTGGCCTGCAACGCCGCGCGTTCCTGGCCGTTGGCGGCGGTATTGGCGATCAGGAAAGCGTTGGCGAGCGTGAAGCGCTGGCGGCCGCCCGAGACGTTGAGGCCGTAGCGGTTGCCGGAGGCAGTGGTGTCGCCGACGATGAAACCGGCATAGGCATCCTCGACGCCGAAGTAGCTGCGCGTCGTGTCGGTGAACAGCTCCTGCCCCGCCGACGCGGTCAGCATCACCGAGCCGGCGCCATAGACATAGAATTTGTCGGTGACCGGCGTGATGCCCGACAGCCCGGCGACGACATAGGTTTCGACCCAGTCGTTGAAGCCCTTGCCCGCCGGCGTGCCCTCGACCAGCGGGTTGCCGGTCAGCATTTCGGCGGGGTGGCCGAACCAGGCGTTGTTGTTGGCATAGTAGAGCGCCATGCCCTCCAGCCGCGCGCGCAGATAGGTGCCGTTGTTGTCGTACAGAACCGGAAAGCCGCTGCCATCGGCGAGCACGCCGCGCGCCGCGCCCTTGGTGGCGCCGTCGGTCAAGGTGACAGTAATGGTCAGCACCAGCCCGTCGCGTTCACCGAAGCCGATGGTGTAGTCGGCCTTCGCCACGTCGGGTACGCGCCGCGCCTGCGCCAGCACGAAGTTGGTGCGGTCGGCGGAGTAGCTCGAGCCCGGAAACAGCGCGAGGCGGCGGCGGACGGTATCGCTGACGCGGTCGTTGAGCGCGGTGTCGGCGCTGGGATTGGCGATGACGATCACCACCTGCTCGATCGGCAGCCCGGCGAAAACATCGGATGGCGAGAAGCTCTGGGCGACTGCGGGGGTGGCGACGAAACCCGACAGGCTGCCAACCGCGATACCGACGCCCGCGCAGATGCCAGCTAGCCATGTCGACCGAATCCGCATGTCGTCCGTACCGCACCCTCAACCAGACCCAATCTGGGGGGTGTAGGTGGCGTCGGCGGCACGAACAATGACATCCACCCCCAAATTGGGGGTGTTGCCGGCGTTGCGTATCAGCGCGTGGTTTCAGCGCGTGGTTTGGGCCGCTGCGATCAGGCGCGCACGCCGCCGATGATGCCGACGCTGTTGTGCTGCAAGGCGCTGAGCACGGTGGCGACAATGCCCGCAGCATCCAGCCCGGCTTCGGCATATTGCAGCGCCGGATTGTCATGGTCCTGGAAGATGTCGGGCAGCCGCATCGTGCGGATCTTGAGGCCGCCGTCCATCAGCCCCTCGTCGCTGCACCAGGTCAGGATGTGCGCGCCGAAGCCGCCGATGGCGCCTTCTTCGATGGTGATGATGACGTCGTGGCTCAGTGCCAGCTTGCGGACCAGCGCATGGTCGATCGGCTTGGCAAAGCGCATGTCGGCGACGGTGGTCGACAGCCCGCGCGCATCGAGGTCGTCAGCCGCGAGCAAGGCTTCGCCGAGGCGCGTGCCGAGCGACAGGATGGCGACCTTCTTGCCTTCGCGGACAATGCGCCCCTTGCCGATTTCGAGCAGCTCGGGGACTTCGGGAATGGCGATGCCGGTGCCTTCGCCGCGCGGGTAACGCACCGCGCTCGGGCCGGCGTCATACTGCGCCATGGTGTGGACCATGTGCGTCAGTTCAGCCTCGTCCGACGCGGCCATGACGACCATGTTGGGCAGCGTTGCGAGATAGGTGACGTCGAAGCTGCCGGCGTGCGTCGCGCCGTCGGCGCCGACCAGACCGGCGCGGTCGATGGCGAAGCGGACGGGCAGGTTCTGGATCGCCACGTCATGCACGACCTGATCATAGGCACGCTGCAGGAAGGTCGAATAGATTGCCGCGAACGGCTTGTAGCCCTGCGCGGCCATGCCGGCGGCGAAGGTCACCGCATGCTGTTCGGCGATGCCGACATCGAAGGTGCGGTCGGGGAAGGCCTTGGCGAAGCGGTCGACACCAGTGCCCGACGGCATTGCGGCAGTGATCGCGACGATCTTGTCGTCGACTTGCGCTTCCTTGATGAGCTGCGCGGCAAAGACGTTCTGGTAGCTCGGCGGGCCGGCCTTGGGCTTGACCTGCGTGCCGGTGACGACGTCGAATTTCTGGACGCCGTGGTATTTGTCCTCGGCGGCTTCGGCGGGCGCGTAGCCCTTGCCCTTCTTCGTCACGACATGGACGATGATCGGGCCTTCGGCGGCATCGCGGACGTTTTCGAGCACCGGCACCAGATGTTCGAGGTTATGGCCGTCGATTGGCCCGACGTAGTAGAAACCCAGTTCCTCGAACAGGCTGCCGCCGCTGGCGAGCGTGCGGAAATATTCCTCGGCGCGCTTGGCCGAGCCGTGGAGCTGGTGCGGCAAAACCTTCTGCGCCAGCACCTTGACGACTTCGCGCAGTTCAAGGAACGGCCGCGACGAATAGATGCGCGCCAGATACGCCGACAGCGCGCCGACCGGCGGCGCGATCGACATGTCATTGTCGTTGAGGATGACGACCAGCCGGTTGCCCGCCGCCTGGGCGTTGTTCATCGCCTCATACGCCATGCCCGCCGACATGGCGCCGTCACCGATGACGGCGATGCCCTTGCCGGGTGCGCCCGACAGCTTGTTGGCGACGGCAAAGCCCAAGGCCGCCGAAATCGACGTCGAGCTGTGCGCGGCGCCGAACGGGTCATATTCGGATTCGCTGCGCTTGGTGAAGCCCGACAGCCCGCCGCCGGTGCGCAGCGTGCGGATGCGGTCGCGGCGGCCGGTGAGGATCTTGTGCGGATAGGCCTGATGCCCGACGTCCCAGATCAGCCGGTCTTCGGGGGTGTTGAAGACATAGTGCAGCGCCACGGTGAGCTCGACGACGCCGAGGCCGGCGCCGAGGTGGCCGCCGGTGGTGCTGACGGTGTCGATCAGTTCGGCGCGCAGTTCATCGGCCACCTGGCGCAGGTCGCGGTGTTCGAGTTTGCGCAGGTCGGCCGGCAGCGGAAGTGTATCAAGCAACGGCGTTGCGGGGCGTTGGGTCACGGATGGTTCAACCAAATGTTCCTGTTGGCGCCAGCGGTAGCGCGCAAACGTGCGTTTGTCGATTGTTGCAGTGGTGTTGCCGCCGCTTTACGCGCAGCATGCGGCGCAGCGGCCACGCACTTCGATAACCGGCCGTTCGGCGCGAAATCCTGCCGCGGCAGCGGTGGCGCGAATCTGCTTTGAAATCGCCTCGTCATCGACATGCGTGGCTTTGCCGCAGCCGTCGCAGACGAGGAAAAGGCAGTCGTGCAGGCATTCGGGGTGCGCGTTGACGAGGTAGGCGTTGGCGCTTTCGACGCGCAGCGCGACGTTGGCGGCCACGAACAGGTCGAGAATGCGGTAGATGCTGTTCGCCGCAATGCGCCGGCCGAGCGCCTTCGAGACGGCATCGGTAATGGCATAGGCGCTGGCGGGATGGTCGAGCCCGGCGAGCACGTCGAACACCGCGGCGCGCATGTCGGTCCATTGTTCGCCCGCCGCGAGCATCGTCGCGCGCGCAGCGGTGACCAGCGGTGCACCCGCCAGCTTGCGGTGATCATGATTGTGCGGGGCCAAGCTTGCCATACCCCATTATCGGGGTTGTGGTGCCGCACTGCAAGTCAGTGGGCAAGCCAGCGGAGATTGAGCAGGTGCGCGGTGCCGAGCAGGCCGACGCCGAGCACCGAGCTGGCGATTTCGATGAAGGTGCCGTGCGGCACGAACAGCGATGCCAGCATCAGCGCCAGCCCGGCGGTGCCCAGCGCAATCACTTGCCAGCGCGTGTGCAGCCGGTAACCGCGCCACAGCCCGAACGCCGCGAGCGGCAGCGCCAGCGCGAGGCCCCAGGCGTGGATGGTGTGGCTGAGCAGGCCGCCGCCGACTGACAGCACCGACAGCAGCACCGCAGCCGCGAGGCAGTGCAGCAGGCACAGCCCCGACAGGCCGAGCGCCGACCGGTCGATCCAGCTGAAGATGCGCGTCGTCATGGCTCCCTGATATAGTATAACATTGCGCGCTGCAAGCGGTGCCGCGGCGCTTGCGCTGGCACGGCGTTTCTTTGATAGCAGCGACAGACGTTTTGCGACCGAGGTGAATGCCCATGCTTGAGAATGATCCGCTCGCGGCCTTCTGGATGCCGTTCACCGCCAACCGCGCCTACAAGGCGACGCCGCGCCAGTTGGTCGCCGCCAAGGACATGCACTACACCGCCAGCGATGGCCGCCAGGTGCTCGATGGCACCGCCGGGCTGTGGTGCGTCAATGCGGGCCACGGCCGCCGGGATGTTCAGCGGTACGCCACGGTCGCTCTCGTTGTAGTCCAGCGTCAGCGACGACAGGAACTCCGGACGGAACTTGAACGAATCGACGCTGAACAGGCCGGTCGACAGGAATTGCAGAGCCTCGCGCTGCTTGGCCATAATGGCCTCGATCTTGGTCTTCTGCTCGGCCGTCAGCGCGAGCGCCTCGCTGAGGCGCTCAACCTGCTGCTCGGGAGTCATCCGGCCGCGACCGCCGCCACCGCCACCGGGACCGCCCGGGCCACGCTTTTCGGCCGGAGGAGCCTCTTGCGCGACGCTGACCATGGGGAGAGCCGCGGCGCCCAGGGCGAGCACGGCGATAAAGTTACGGAGGGAGGTCTTCATATAGGGAAACAACTCTGAGTTTGGGATTATTTGTTTTTCGAGAATGGCCGGGAGCAATTCGCCCTCGGTCCCTCAACATGACGCAGCAGCCCACCGATAGTTACGCCCGTCGTGCGGCGCGCTCATTTTAACCGCCCAACAAAAAACCGCCGCAGTCCTGCGACTGCGGCGGTTGGCTTTTCTAAAAATGCGATCCGGCTCAGGATTCGCCGCCGGCCTTCTTGCCCTTCTTGCCGCCGCAAGCCTGTTTCCCATAGTCATCTCCCTTCCAGCTTATGCGAACGCAAGCGGCGGCGCGGGCGACGGCAACGTCAATATCGTCAAATATATCGACGGACGGCGCGTGGTTCGCACCCAGTGCGAGTGGCATAATTTCTTTCAATCCTTGAACATGTGGCCTCGCTATCGCACATGTTCGGGCAAGACGCCGCAGGCCAGCCTGATCCGGCGCCTGGCCTACGGCCATGCCTGAGGCGGGATGCGGGCCTCAGGCGAAGCCGTAGGCCGACATGCTCAGGCCGCCGTAGGCATAGCTTTCGTGCAGCCGGGTCACGGCATTGCCGGCGGCGGCGGCCGTGAACAGCGGCATCAGGTGGTCGTCGGTCGGATGGGCGCGTGCCGTGCTGCTGCCCATGGGGATCGCGCTGGTCGGCATCTCGATGGCGACACCGCTGGTCAGCAGCAGCGTGTTCGACAAGTGGTTCAGCATGCCGCAGTTCATCGGCCTGCTGCCGATCCCCGTGGCCTGCGCCGCCGCGTTCTTCGCGGCTTTTCACGTCATCAGCAAGCCCAAGGTCGTGGCCGCAGGATATGGCTGGGTGGTGTTCGCCAAGATC
>CALDHQ010000509.1 GCA_937894055.1 uncultured Polymorphobacter sp. | reverse complement strand
GGTGCATTGGTGGCCAGATTGCGGCGAAATTCGTTGAAATCCTTGCTGTGTGCCAATACAGTCTGGCTGGCCTCTGCCTCAGAAACCGACCGCGCTTGTTCGGCGCTGGGCATTGTCATGACAGCGCCGGTGCGAACGCGGTTGATGTTTTCTTTGACGAAGGCGTCGGGGTTGGTACGCAGCAGTGCGACCAGCATCTGGTCGAGCGAGACCGTGGGCGGCTTGGCCGCGGCCGCAGATGCACCCGGCTATGTGATGGATGGTGGACTGATCACGCTGGAGGGCGAGTCCCAGTCGTTGCTGTCCAACCCCAGTTTTTATGGTTTAACAGCAATGTGTTGCGGTCAAATTAAGACAGCAGCACTGCCAAACTCGCTTCGTCGCATATTTCAAACGACTTGGAACCCGCCGCCGCCGCAGCCGTTGGTAGCCATGGTGATCCTCGCATGGAGGTGCAGCGTGCTGCAGCCTGGCGCACCGTGTGGACGTGCTTGCCGACCAACAAAACTGCAAACTCGGGGTCTCGACTTTCTGCAACCGCAGCATGCGAGGAGTTTTGTCATGATCATTCAACGGCCCGCCTTCCCGGCCACGACGCATCGAAATATGGCGCTGCTCATTGCGCTGCTAGCTTGTACGGGCACGCCTTCCGCGGCGCTGACCATCCTCGGATCAGCGCAACAATTCGCCGTCCTCGGGGCGTCAACCGTCACCAACACCGGCCCGACGACCATCTTCGGCGACCTTGGCGTCAGTCCGGGCACGGCCATCACCGGGCTGGGCAGCATCACATTGACCGGCACCGTCCACGCCGCCGATGCGGTGGCGGACCAGGCGCAGGCCGACCTGACCAACGCCATGCTGGCGATAGCGGCGATGCCGGTGTCGGGCGACCTGACCGGCCAGACGCTCGGTACCGACGGCATTTCGCTGCTGACACCCGGCGTCTATGGTTTCGACACCTCGGCGCAATTGAACGGGCTGCTGACGCTCGATGCCGGGAGCAATCCGAGCGCCGATTTCGTCTTCCTGATCGGTTCGACGCTGACCACCGCGAGCTCATCGACGGTGCAGGTGTTGAACGGCAACGCCAACACGCGGGTGTTCTGGCATGTCGGCAGCGCCGCAACACTCGGCACCGCCAGCAGCTTTGCCGGGAACATCCTCGCTTATACCGGCATATCATTGGGCACCGGTGCGCAGATTCGGTGTGGCCGGGCGCTTGCCGCGACGACGGCGGTGACGATGGACACCAACACCGTCATCAATGATTGCGGCGCCGGCGATTTCGGCAGCTACGGCTTCAGCGGCGGCACCGTTACGACAGCAGTGCCCGAACCGGCGAGCTGGGCGCTGCTGGTCACCGGCTTTGCCGGCATCGGCCTGCGATTGAGGCGACGGACACAGCATTTGGCATGAACGCGCGTGCGGCGCGGCGCTGAAACGGGCGCACGCCTGAATCTGGCAATTTGAAGTTGCTGCCGACAGTCGGTAGAAGCAGCCGAGCCAAATTCAGGAAAGTCCGCCGATGAAGACCCGCGCCGCCGTCGCCTTTGCCGCCAACCAGCCGCTCGAAATCGTCGAGCTCGACCTCGAAGGCCCCAAGGCCGGCGAAGTGCTGGTTGAAATCATGGCGACCGGCGTCTGCCACACCGATGCCTACACATTGGAAGGCAAGGACAGCGAAGGCATCTTCCCGTCGGTGCTCGGCCATGAAGGTGCGGGTATCGTCCGCGAAGTCGGCGCTGGCGTCACCTCGGTCAAGGTCGGCGACCATGTCATCCCGCTCTACACGCCCGAATGCCGCCAGTGCAAAAGCTGCCTGAGCCAGAAGACCAACCTGTGCACGCACATCCGCGCGACGCAGGGCAAGGGCCTGATGCCCGACGGCACCAGCCGCTTCAGCTACAAGGGCCAGACGATCTACCACTACATGGGCTGCTCGACCTTCTCGAACTTCACCGTCCTGCCCGAGATCGCGCTCG
>CALDHQ010000508.1 GCA_937894055.1 uncultured Polymorphobacter sp. | reverse complement strand
GCCTGCCTCGAACTGATGGCATCGGACGCCATCGTCGCGATCCAGGACATGGGCGCTGCCGGGCTGACCTCGTCGTCGGTCGAAATGGCGTCGAAGGGTGGCGTCGGGCTGCGCCTCGATCTCGACAAGGTACCGTGCCGTGAAGACCGCATGACGCCGTATGAAATGATGCTCAGCGAAAGCCAGGAGCGCATGCTGATGGTCCTGAAGCCCGGCCGCGAGAAGTTCGCCGAGGCGATCTTCCACAAATGGGAGCTCGATTTCGCGGTGATCGGCGAAGTCACCGACACCGAACGGCTGGTGCTGACCTTCCACGGCGACACCGTCGCCGACATCCCGCTCGGCCCGCTCGCCGACAATGCCCCGAAGTACGACCGCCCGCACGTGCCGACGCCCAAGCGCGCGCCGTTGGGTGCAGTTGCTGAATCGACCGATATCGGCGCCGATCTGCTCAAGCTGATGGCGTGTCCCGACCTCGCGTCGAAGCGCTGGATCTGGGAGCAGTACGACCACATGGTCGGCGCCGACACGCTGCAGCGCCCCGGCGGCGACGCCGCGGTGGTGCGCCTCCACGGCACGCAAAAGGCGCTGGCGATCACCACCGATTGCACCCCGCGCTACTGCTTCGCCGACCCCTATGAAGGCGGCAAGCAGGCGGTCGCCGAGACCTGGCGCAACCTGATTGCGGTCGGCGCGCTGCCGCTGGCGATCACCGATTGCATGAACTTCGGCAACCCGCAGCGCCCTGAAATCATGGGGCAATTCGTCGGCTGCATCGAAGGCATGGCGGCCGCCTGCAAAGCGCTCGACTACCCCGTCGTCAGCGGCAACGTCAGCCTCTACAACGAAACCAACGGCACCGGCATCATGCCGACCCCCGCCATCGGCGGCGTCGGGCTGATCGAGGACTACACGAAGTCGATGAGCCTCGCGTTCAAGGCAGCCGAACAGGACATCTGGCTGATCGGAGGCACGAGCGACACCGACGCCCACCTCGGCCAGTCGCTGTATCTGCGCGAATGTTTGGGTCGCGAAGACGGCCCGCCGCCCGCCGTCGATCTCGCCGCAGAACGTGCCGCCGGCGATTTCGTCGCGATGCTGATCGGCACCGGTCAGCTGACCGCCGCGCACGACATTTCGGACGGTGGCCTGCTGGTTGCAGTCACCGAAATGGCACTCGCCGGCAACATCGGCGCGACCTTGTTCGACCTCGATACCGGCGGTGCCTTCGGCGAAGGCCAGGGGCGCTATCTGGTGACGCTGCCCGCCGCCGACTCAGTCGATGCACCGGTGCCGATGCGCCGCGTCGGCCGCACCGGCGGCGACAGCATCATCGTTGGTGCCAAGACCAAGGTGAAGCTCGCCGACCTGCGCGCCGCGCACGAAGGCGCATTCCCGGCGATGATGCGCGACGAGATTTAGTCCAATTTGAACCTTGTTGGTCGCGCGCCGGCCGCCGCGCGCATGGACGCTGCGTGCCGCCTCGGATAGCCTTGCGGCGTTCGCAGGGGGTTGTGTATGCGTCGGTTGCGTTGGTTGAACGATAGCGAAGTTGCGCGGACGGCGCGGGCCGGACTTGTTGCGGCGGTAGCCGTCAGCGCGCTGCTGGTAGCGGCGCCGGGCATTGCCGCCTGCACCTACGGCCGTGTAGCGCGGCTGCCGGTGACCATGGAGGGGATGCGCGCCAGTGTGCCGGTCACCGTCAACGGCACCCCGACGCGCTTCTGGCTCGATAGCGGTGCCTTCTTCAACTTCATGTCGAAGGCCAAGGCGACCGAGCTCGACCTGCCGCTCAAGCCGATGCCCGAAGGCATTATCGTCACCGGTGTCGGCGGTTCGGCCAATGTCCAGGTCGCAACCATCCGTGCGTTCGGGATTGCCGATGCTAACCTCAAGAACATCGAGTTCCTCGTCGGCGGCAGCGATTCGGGCAACGGCCTGATCGGACTCAACCTGCTCGACATCTATGACACCGAATACGACCTCGCCAACGGCGTGGTCGACTTCATCCGCGCGAAGAACTGCGGCGGCGCCAACCTCGCGCATTGGGCGGGCGACAAGGTGGTGACCGTCATCGACAAGCTGCCCGGCGTGGATGTCATCGATACGCACATTTACGGCGGCGGCCAGATCAACGGCAAGTACGTCCGGCTGATGTTCGATACCGGTGCGCCGACGACAGTGCTGACGCGCGCCGCCGCCGAACGCATCGGCATCGACTTGTCGGCGCCCGGCGTCATCGCCTCGGCAAACATCGGCGGCATC
>CALDHQ010000507.1 GCA_937894055.1 uncultured Polymorphobacter sp. | reverse complement strand
GCCCATGGCATCCATCCGATTGCCGGCCAGGGCTACAATCTCGGCGTTCGCGACATCGCCGCCCTCGTCGAGGTGATGGCCGATGCCAAGAGGCTGGGCCTCGACGTCGGCGGCGCCGACACGCTGGACGGCGGCCTGGGGAACGACACCTACGAGCTGTGGGGCGGCATGGACCTGCTCGTCGTCGAACAGGCGGACGGCGGCTTCGACACCCTCAAGGTGCACGGTCCCCGGGCCGTGCTGCCGGACCATGTCGAGGCGCTCGTGCTGACGGCCGGCTACCTGGAAGCGACCGAGGGCATCGGCAATGCGCTCGACAACCGGATCGAAGCGCGTGCCCGTGCCAGCCGCCCACTGCCCTTCAAGCACGGTGACATAGCGGTCCTGGCTGTGGGAATGCGGCCGGTCCATCACATGCGGCGGAAAGCGCACGCGCACGACATAAATCCCCGGCTTCGACGGATCGCCATAAACTACGGCGGCGCGCACGCCATGGCTGTCGGGCATCTCGCGCCACACCAGTTGGTCAGCCGGCACGACCATGAAGTCGCCCGCCACCGCCGTTGCCGCCAGTCCCGCGCCCGCCAGCACCGCCGCCACCGCCAAAGCCCGCATCATGCCCTGTCTCCCTGCGTCACCGCGCGCGGCGATAGTCCCATGCTTCGCCGCACGCTGCAAATGCGGGTCAGATCGACAACGCCGCCAGTCTATTTGCTGCCGCGCGCTGTTTGTTTCGCCAGATCCGCTTCGAACGCCGCTTGCGCGCTGCTGGCGATCGTCGGGAGCAGGTCGGGATCGACGAAGGCCTGCGCGTCACCCGCCACGTGTCGCGCGTGGCGGCCGAGCACATCGGCTTGGTCGGGGTGCGGCGTCAGCACGATATCGGCCTGCAGCGTCGCCAGGCGCGCGAAGGTCGCGCGAAAGTCGGCGACGATGCCGGGATAGCCGGTGTTTCCGACCAGGCGATTTCCCGCGACGGTGAAGCTGCACGGGAACATGACTGCGTAGCTGCGCGAGCCTTCACGTACGGTCATGCGCCAGCTGGTGCAGCCGGGCGTATGACCCGGCGTCAGGATCGGGGTGAGTGCGACGTCGCCCAGCGTCACCGGCACGCCGTCCGCCAGAATTGTATCGACCTTGACCGGCGGAAACTTGACCACGCCGTAGCTGGTGACGCTGGGCGGCGTGCCGCTTTCGAGCGCGCCACGGTCGCGTGCAGACGCCGCCAGCCGCGCCCCGCTGTCGGCCTTGAGCTGCGCCAGTCCCGCCGCATGGTCAAAATGTGCGTGGCTATTGATCAGCAGCTTCACATCGCGCATGCGGAAGCCGAGCGCGGCGATATTGCGCTCGATCATCGGTACATTCTCTTCCATCGTGCCGTCGAGCAGCACCAGCCCGTCCGAGGTGCGGATCAGATACGCCGAAAGCCCCTTGCTGCCGACATAGTAGATCGGGCCGACGATGTGGAATGGCGGTTGCGCCTCGGTCCATGCGGGCGGATCGAGCCCCGCCCGCGCGGCGTTGCCGGCGACCAGCAGCGCGGCGATCGCCAGCGTGGTGCGCAGCAGCCTCACAGGTCGAACATCGCTGCCAGCCGCTTGGGCGCACTCATGCGCCAGCTGCGCGTCAGCCAATCCTCGATATGCCCCCAATCGACCGCGCCGCCATCGAGCCGGATGCCGACCCAGCCCGAAGGCCCGAAATACGCCGGCCGATAGTAGAGCTCGGGGTCATTCTCGATCAGCTGCGCCTGCTCCTCGACACCGCTCGCCTTGACGAGCAGCGCGGTGATGCCGTCGCCGTGATGGTCGCGGGTATAATAGGCGAAGAATTTGCCGCCTTCGACAAAGAACCCCGGCATGCCGTGCGTCAGCTTTTCCGCCGCCGCCGGCAGCGCCAGCGCCAGCGCGCGCAGCTTGGCGAGCACCGCTTCGGGCCCGACTTCCGCCGCCACCAGCTCGGCGAGTACACGCGGATACAGCTGGTGTTCGGCAATGCGCACCCGTTCGGCGAGCGTTTCCACTGTGTCGCCCGGCTGTACCGCCACGCGCACCTGGCCCAAAATCGGCCCGGAATCGAGTTCGGCGACGACGTGATGCACCGTCGCGCCCGTCACCGTCTCTCCCGCCGCCAGCACTGCGGCGTGCGTGTCGAGGCCCTTGTGCGCGGGCAGCAGCGACGGGTGGATGTTGATGATGCGCCCGGCGTAGCGCTTGACGAAATCGTCGCCCAGAATCCGCATGTAACCGGCGCACGCGATATAATCGATGCCGGCAGCGTCGATGGCCTCGGCAAGCGCAACCTCGAACCCGGCGCGATTGCCGCGCGCCGGCGGCAGGTCGGCGACCGCGACGCCTTCGGCGCGCGCCAGCGCCAGCCCTTCGGCATCGGGCTTGTCCGACGCGACCAGCGCGACTTCATACGGGCAATCATCGGCCTGCGCGGCGTAGATCAGCGCGGCCATGTTCGACCCGCGCCCCGAAATCAGCACCGCAACGCGGCTTTTCTCAGGCAAGGTGCGTCGCTTCCCAGGCGCCGCGCGCCGACCAGGTCTCGTCGCCACCGCGCACCGTGCAGCCGCGGTCGCCGGGCACGATCTTGCCGATGTTGAACACGGTTTCGCCGGCTGCGGTCAGCGCTGCAGTGACGTCTACGACATCCGCGGCAGCCACCGCGAGCACCATGCCGATGCCGCAGTTGAAGGTGCGCGCCAGTTCGCCGGGCTCGATGCGGCCCTGCGCCTGCAACCAGGCGAACACCCGCGGCTGCGCCCAGGCATCGGCGTCGATTTCGGCGTGCAGGCCCTTGGGCAGCACGCGCGGGACGTTTTCGAGCAGGCCGCCGCCGGTGATGTGCGCCAGCGCGTGGATCTTGCCGGCGCGGATGCTG
>CALDHQ010000506.1 GCA_937894055.1 uncultured Polymorphobacter sp. | reverse complement strand
CAGCTCAACATGTTCACGCTGATCGCGATGGGCGTTGGCGTCGCTTGGGCTTATAGCGTCGTCGCCGTGCTGGCGCCCGGGCTGTTCCCGCCGGGCGTTCGCGATGCCAGTGGCGGTATTCCAGTCTATTTCGAAGCGGCAGCCGTCATCACTGTGCTGGTGCTGCTCGGCCAGGTGCTTGAACTGCGCGCCCGCGAGCGCACGTCGGGCGCCATCCGTGCGCTGCTTGACCTTGCCCCCAAGACCGCACGCCGCATCCGCGCCGATGGCAGCGACGAGGATGTCACGCTCGACCTCGTCGTCGTGGGCGACCGGTTGCGCGTCCGGCCCGGCGAGAAAATCCCGGTCGACGGCGAACTAACCGAAGGCCGCGGCATGGTCGACGAATCGCTGGTCACCGGCGAATCGATGCCGGTGACCAAAGAGGTCGGCGACAAGCTGGTGGCGGGCGCGATCAACACCACCGCGTCGTTCACGATGCGTGCCGAAAAGGTCGGCGCCGATACATTGCTGGCGCAGATCGTCCAAATGGTCGCTTCGGCGCAGCGCAGTCGCGCGCCGATCCAGCGGCTGGCGGACCAGGTGTCGGGCTGGTTCGTCCCCGCGGTGATTGCTGCTGCACTAATCGCCGGCGGTATCTGGTGGGCCGTCGGGCCCGAGCCGCGCTTTTCCTATGCGCTGATCGTCGCGGTGTCGGTGCTGATTATTGCCTGCCCGTGCGCGCTCGGGCTGGCGACGCCGATTTCGATCATGGTCGGCGTCGGGCGCGGCGCGCAGGCCGGCGTGCTGATCAAGAATGCCGAAGCGCTCGAACGCTTCGAAAAGGTCAACACGCTGATCGTCGACAAGACCGGCACCCTGACCGAAGGCAAGCCCGCTGTCACGGCGATCCGGCCTGCACCGGGGTTCGACGAGGCCGAATTGCTGCGGCTCGCAGCCAGCCTCGAACGCGGCAGCGAACACCCGCTTGCCGATGCCATCGTCCGTGCAGCCAATGGCCGCAAGCTGGCGGTGGTCGAGGCGACCAACTTCGATTCGCCGGTGGGCAAGGGCGTCACAGGAACGGTGGACGGGCATAAGATCGTACTCGGCAAGAGCAGCTTCCTGCGCGAACAGGGCATTGACGGTGCCAGCATGGACACCGAAGCCGATAGCCTTCGCGCTGACGGCGTAACCGCGATCCTGATCGGCATCGACGGCAAGCTCGGCGGCGTCATCGGTATCGCCGATCCGATCAAGGCAACCAGCGCCGACGCCATCGCCGCGCTCAAGGCCGAGGGTATCGAAGTTGTTATGATGACCGGCGACAACCGCGTCACCGCCGAGGCCGTCGCGCGGCGGCTGGGCATCGACAAGGTCGAGGCCGAAGTCTTGCCGCAGGACAAGGCGGCAGTGGTGGCAAAGCTGCGCGGCGAAGGGCGGATCGTCGCAATGGCGGGTGACGGCGTCAACGACGCTCCCGCACTCGCCGCCGCCGATGTCGGCATTGCGATGGGTGCGGGTGCCGATGTCGCCAAGGAAAGCGCCGGCGTAACGCTGCTCAAGGGCGACCTGCAGGGCATTGTCCGCGCCCGAAACCTTTCCCGCGCGGTGATGCGCAACATCCGCCAGAATCTGGTGTTCGCGTTTATCTACAACGTCGCCGGCATCCCGATTGCGGCGGGCGTGCTCTATCCGTGGATGGGCACGATGTTGTCCCCCGCGATCGCAGCGGGCGCGATGGCGTTGTCGTCGTTCAGCGTCATCACCAATGCGCTGCGTCTGCGGACCGTGAAGTTATAGGCCAATTCGGGAAACACCATCGCTCTTGAACGCGACGCGCCAAGTCACCTGTATCCAAGCCAAATCAGCAGGAGGATCGTATGTCGCCAATAAATGTTGACCGGCGGGCCAGACCAAGAATCGGCGTGTTCCGATCCGCGCTGACGGGGGCCGCGGCGCTAGGGGTGCTGTTCATTCTGTGCTGGGCCGGCGCCGTCATCTTCCCAACCGCAGTGTCGCACATGTTCGTCGCACTATTCACGCAAGCCGTGTTCACGACCATTGCCGCGCTTGTACAGGGGCTCGGCAGTGCCCTGGCGTTCGGCGCACTCGCGGGTGCGCTGGTCGCAGCTTTCTACAACCTTTTCGTCAGGTTCGGTTCGTAAACGTCAAACGCACTCGATTGGAGAACATCATGAAGACTTTTTCGCAGTTCGCCTTGCTGTGCACTTTTGTCCTGTTTGCACCGCCGGCTTTCGCGAGCGATCCCGATCCCCAAGCAGGTCATCATCCTGCGGCAGCCACGACGACGCCCGAACCGCCCGGGACGCCCGCTCCTGCCAGCACTTCCGTACAGCCGGGATGCGCGATGATGTCGGGCAAGCCGATGCCGGGCCAGATAGCAGGCGCCGGCGCGCCGTCTGCGCCAATGGGCGGAGACAGTTCCGCTATGATGAACGGACACAAATTGCCCGACGGCATGATGGGCGGATCGGGGATGACCGACGGCAAGATGGCAGGGTGCACGCATTCACCGGCCAGTCCTGGCGCGGGAACAACGCCGCCCAAATGACCGCGAACGCGGAACGCTCGCGCAGCATTGTCGCTGCGCGGGCGTAATTGGTCAGGCTACGGCACGGTCTGCGATCTTCGAAAAGGGCGGAAGGCTGCGTCGCTTCGCACGTGTTCCGTTCGGGCCGTTTTCGACAAGTTCGGGGCCGAT
>CALDHQ010000505.1 GCA_937894055.1 uncultured Polymorphobacter sp. | reverse complement strand
CGCTGATGCTGGCAGGCCTGGGCCTGATCGGCGCCATCGCACGGCGCCGCAGCGGCGCGGGAGCCGCATGATGGGCCGCCGACTGCAAGCCACTGCCCTGGCCCTGCTGGCCGGCGTTGCACTGGGCGCGAGCGCCCAGACCTCGCTCGGCCTGCCCAGGTCGTACTGACGTGACCGACCTGGTTTCCTACGCCGTCAACGGCCCTGTGGCGCGGCTGACGCTGGACTCCCCGCACAACCGCAACGCCCTGTCATCAGCTCTGGTGGAGCAGCTGCACACGGGGTTGCGCCGGGCAACTGATGATCCGGCCGTTCGAGCGATCGTGTTGGGCCACACCGGCGGCACCTTCTGCGCCGGTGCGGACCTCACGGAAGCGACTGACGCCGATCCGCGAAAAGCCATGGCGGCCCGCACACGTGAGTTGGCCGCGCTGCTGCGCGCCATCGTGGAATGTCCGCTGCCGGTCATCGCGGCGGCAGGCGATACGCCCGGTAGTCCGAGATCACGTAGCCGCTGCGGCCGTAGTAGGGATAGCGCTGGCCCTCACGCCAGACGCTGTGGCCGCCGCGATAGTGGCGGTCGTAGCCGTACCCGTAGCCGCCGCGGCGGTTGTCGTAGCGGTCGTACTGGTCGGGCCGACCGTCACGGTCGCGGTCGCGGTTCCATTCGCGGCTGTCGGAACGACCGTCACGATCGCTGTCGCGATGCGTGCGATCGGCCGTGCGATTGCCGCCAAGCTCACCGACGTGCCGATGGTCGCGCTGCTGCTCACCGGCATGACGGCGGCAGCGTTCGCCAGCCGCTTCGACCGCCGCGTACCGCTCGGCGCGCTGATGTTCCTCGTCTCCGACGCGCTGATCGCCGTGCGTATGCAGCAGCCGGAATCAGGCCTGGCGCTGGGTCTGGCGATCTGGTGGCTCTATTACTTCGGCCAGTTCCTGATCTTCTGGTTTGTCGCCAAGGCTATTCGGTCGGGTCCGGCGCGCTGACGTCGCCGTCACCGTCAATCACCGTGCCGTCGATAACCGTGCCTTCGATCAACGTGCCGTCGTCCGCCGCGTCATCTTCCGACTCGTCATCGGTGATCTTCGCGGCCGACACGACATGCTCCTCGTCGGCGACCGTGAACAGCTTCACGCCCTGCGCGCCGCGGCCCATGATGCGGATCTGGTCGCAGCGGATGCGGATCAGCTTGCCCTGGTCGGTGACGAGCATCAGCTGGTCGGCATCGGTCGCCGGGAAGCTCGCGACCACCGGCCCGTTGCGTTCCGAATCGGCGATGTTGGCGATGCCCTGCCCGCCGCGCCCCGACTGGCGATATTCATAGGCGCTCGACCGCTTGCCGAAGCCGTTGGCGGTGATCGTCAGGATGAACTCTTCGGCGGCGGCAAACTGCGCCTGGCGGGTTTCCGACAGCACGCGCTCGCCCTCGCCTTCCTTCCACGCGGCGGCCTTCAGGTAATCCTCGCGCTCCTGCGGCGTCGCCTCGAAGCGCTTGAGGATCGACATCGAGATGACTTCGTCACCCTTGCCCAGCGACATGCCGCGCACGCCGGTCGAGGTCCGGCTCTGGAACTCGCGCACGTCATCGACGGCAAAGCGGATCGCCTTGCGGCTGCGCGCCGCGAGGAACACGTCGTCGCCTTCCTCGCATAGCGCGACGGCGATCAGCCGGTCGGCGTCGCCTTCCTCGAAACGGATCGCCAGCTTGCCGTTCGACTGGATGTTGGTGAACGCATCCATCGAGTTGCGCCGCACCGAGCCATGCGCGGTGGCGAACATGACGTGCAGGCGGCCCCATTCGGACTCGTCCTCGGGCAGCGGCAGCACCGTGGTGATGGTCTCGTCGTCGGCCAGCGGCAGCAGCTGCTTCATGAAGCGGCCCTTGGCCTGCGGGCTGCTCAGCGGCAGCTTCCAGACCTTGAGCCGGTAGACCTTGCCGGCGCTCGAGAAGAACAACACCGGCGTGTGCGTCATCGCCACGAACAGGTTGGTGACGACGTCCTCGTCCTTGGTCGACATCCCCGACCGGCCCTTGCCGCCGCGGTGCTGCGCGCGATATTCGGACAGCGCGACGCGCTTGATGTAGCCGGTCATCGTGACCGTCACGACCATCTCCTCGCGGGCGATCAGGTCTTCGTCATCGATGTCATCGCCGGCGACGACGATCTCGGTGCGGCGCTTGGTGGCGAACTGGTCGCTGACGGCCTCCAACTCGGCGCGTAGCACGGCATACAGCCGCGCGCGGTCACCGAGAATGTCGAGCAGGTCGGCAATCTGCGCCGCGAGTTCCTTGAGCTCGTCGGAGATTTCCTCGCGGCCCAGCGCGGTGAGCTTCTGCAGCCGCAGGTCGAGAATCGCGCGGACCTGGACTTCGCTCAGCCGATAGGTGTCGGCATAGTCGGCATCGCCGATCGCCAGCGTCGCAGTCGCATCGACGAGGCCGAGATAAGGGCGGATTTCGCCCATCGGCCACTCGCGCGCCATCAGCGCTTCGCGCGCGATGACCGGCGTGGCCGAGGCCCGGATCATCGCCACGACTTCGTCGAGATTGGCGACAGCAATCATCAGCCCGAGCAGGATGTGGGCGCGTTCGCGCGCCTTGCCGAGCTCGAACTTCGAGCGCCGCGTGATGACCTCTTCGCGGAACTTGATGAACGCCTCGATGACGTCCTTGAGGTTGAGCAATTCGGGGCGGCCACCGCGAATCGCCAGCATGTTGATCGCGAACGATGATTGCGCCGGCGTGTGGCGATAGATCTGGTTGAGCACGACGTCCGACACCGCATCGCGCTTCAAATCGAGCACGACGCGCACGCCTTCGCGGCTCGATTCGTCGCGGATGTCGCTGACGCCTTCGATGCGCTTGTCCTTGACGGCTTCGGCGAGCTTTTCGACCAGGCTGTTCTTGCCGAGCTGGTACGGGATTTCGGTGAGCACGATCGAGCGCCGGTCGCCGCGACCTTCCTCGACGATGGCGCGGGCGCGCATGATGATGCTGCCGCGGCCGGTGTGATAGGCGCTGCGCAAGCCGGTGGTGCCGACGAGGATGGCGCCGGTGGGGAAATCGGGCGCCGGCAAATGCACCATCAGCTCGTCGATGGTGATCGCCGGATTGTCGAGATAGGCGCGGCAGGCGTCGATGACTTCGCCGAGGTTGTGCGGCGGAATGTTGGTCGCCATGCCGACCGCGATACCGCCGGCGCCGTTGACCAGCAGGTTGGGATAGCGCGCCAGCAACACCGAGGGTTCGGATTCCGAACCGTCATAGTTGTCGATGAAATCGACGGTATCCTTGTCGATATCGTCGAGCAGCTCGTTCGCCACCTTGGCCAGCCGCGCTTCGGTGTAGCGCATGGCGGCGGCCTTGTCGGGATCCATCGACCCGAAGTTGCCCTGGCCGTCAACCAGCGGCAACCGCATCGACCAGTCCTGCGCCATGCGGACCAGAGCTTCGTAGATCGAGCTGTCGCCGTGCGGGTGATACTTACCCATGACTTCACCGACGATACGCGCCGATTTGCGGTAGGGTTTGCCGGCGACGAAGCCGCTTTCATGCGCGCCCCACAGGATGCGGCGGTGCACCGGCTTCAGCCCGTCGCGGACATCGGGCAGCGCGCGCGCGACGATGACGCTCATCGCATAGTCGAGGAAGCTGACACGCATTTCCTTGACGATCGAGACCGGCTTGATGTCGGGCTCGCCCGGAAGCTGCGATGTCGTTGAATCCATGAGACTATTTAACCTTGACGTTCAGGCAGATATCGAGCCTCCGCTTCTAGGGGGTTTGCCCGCAAAACGCCAGTTTTTCCGCGCTTTTGCTGCACAAAACCGGGGCCGGAGGGAACCTCGCGGCCGGGATTGCGTTGAAACGGTCATCGACAACGCAACCAGCGAGGAAATTTTATGGGCAAGGGCCTGATCTTGTGGCTGCTCGGGGTTCCGGGGATCATCGTCATCGGCTTGCTGCTGTTCAACGTCATCTGAACCGCAGGTCGCACACCTTATTGCGATAACTTCTCAATAACCGTTGTAATTAATAACGACTCGCATTAGCAGTCCTGCCAACGCCACTTCCTGGCGCGACAGGATTGCCCATGACCTCGACCAGACTCCCGCTTTCGCTGCGCTCGACCGCGCGCGCCGTGCCCATCGCGGCGGCGCTGTTCGCGCAACATCCGGCGTGGGCTGCGGACGAGGGCTATGACGATGCCGCCAACCCCATCATCGTTTTGGCCGAGAACGGCGGTGACAATCCGTTCGCCGACGCGCAGGCGCCGTACAAGATCGAGCGCCTCGCCTCGGACAAGTTTACTGCACCGCTGCTCGACATTCCGCGCAGCATCACCGTCATTCCCGAAGCGGTCATCCAGGACCTCGGCGCCACGACCTTCCGCGAAATCGTCCGCACCCAGCCCGGCATCACGCTCGGCACCGGCGAAGGCGGCAATGCGTTCGGCGACCGCATCTTCATCCGCGGCTTCGATGCGCGCAACGACGTCTATATCGACGGGCTGCGCGACCCCGGCGTCACCAGCCGCGAAGTCTTCGCCGTCCAGCAGATCGAAATCGTCAAGGGCCCGGCGTCGAGCTACGGCGGCCGCGGCACCACCGGCGGCACCGTCAGCTTCGTCACCAAGGCGCCGCAAAAGGCCGGCTTCGAAGTCTTCGAAGCGACGCTCGGCACCGACAATACCAAACGCATCACCGCCGACATCAACCAACCGCTCGGCCAGACTGTGCAAGTCCGCCTCAACGGCGTGTTCCATGACGCCGATGTCGCCGGCCGCGACGAAGTCTGGACGCAGCGCTGGGGCGTCGCGGCAGCCATCGGCTGGCAACCCACCGAAGACATCGACTTCGGCGCCGACTATTACCACCTGAGCACCGAAGGCCTGCCCGACTGGGGCGTGCCGTTCGACAGCCGCACGCAGCAGCCGTTCGACGTGCCGCGCGGCAATTTCTACGGCGTCACCGCGCGCGATTTCGCCTCGACCAATGTCGATATCGCGACGCTGAAATTCGAAGCCCGCGCCGGCGATGTCTTCAAGGTCGACAGCAAGCTGCGCTACGGCTCGAACCTCAATGCCTATATCGCGTCCGCCCCCGAGCGCCCGGTGACGACCGACCCCGATCCGGCGAACTGGTACATCAGCGCCAACCCCAAGAACCGCAATGCCAACGCGCAAACCTATGCCAACGCCACCGATTTCCGCTTCGACTTCGCCACCGGCAGCGTCACCCACGCGCTCGTTACCGGCTGGGAACTGACACGCGAAACCACGACCAACGCGCCGTTCGCGTTCGCCAGCTCGGAAGTTGTCGGCGCGCCGATCGTGCCGACGCTGCCGGTATTCCAGAATCTGTGGACGCCGAACCCGGCGCAGCCGTGGCCGCTGGCGCGTACGCTGTCGGGTGTCACCGCCAACACCAAGGTCGTGTCGAAGGCCGCCTATATCGTCGACACCATCGACCTGTCGCCCAAGTGGCAGCTCAGCGGCGGGCTCCGCTACGACAACTATCAACTGCGCTTCTACCAGCGCAATCTCAACGGCAGCACGCTTGACCTCGGCAATGACAGCAGCTTCCTCAACTGGAACGCCGGGCTGGTGTTCAAGCCGGTGCCCGCGGGCACGCTGTATCTGTCCGCGAGCACGTCATCGAACCCCAGCGGCGAGCAGACCGACGGCAGCGGCGTCAGCTACGGCGGCATCGGCGCTGCCACCGCCAACCTCGATCCCGAACAGAATGAAAGCTTCGAAGCCGGGGTCAAATGGCAGGTCGCGAACAACAATTTGCTGCTGACCGGCGCGCTGTTCCGCACCAACAAGACCAACGCCCGCGTCAATGACCCCGTCACCGCAACGCTGCAGGTGCTCGCCGGCAAGCAGCGCGTCCAGGGCATCGATATCGGCGTTTCGGGCAACATCACGCCGCGCTGGCAGGTGTTCGGCGGCTATGTCTATCTCGATGCCAAGGTGCTCGAAGCGACCAACCCGGCTGAAGTCGGCAAGCCCTTCCCCAACATCCCCGCGCACAGCGCCTCGCTGCTGTCGACCTACCAGCTGACCGACGCGTTCACCTTCGGCGGCCAGGTCGGCTACACCGGCACGCGCTACGGCGGCGCGACGGTCGCCGGCACCGCCCACCTGCCGGCCTATTGGCGCTTCGATGCCACCGCACGCTACCGCTTCAGCCCCAAGGTCGAGGTCCAGGCCAACCTGCTCAACCTCACCGACCAGCTCTACTATGACGCGATCTACCGCAGCGCGACGCCG
>CALDHQ010000504.1 GCA_937894055.1 uncultured Polymorphobacter sp. | reverse complement strand
CGATCACCCCGAGGAAGTGCCGATGCGCGCGCTGTTCCCGGTCAACGGCCGCGACATCGTCGCCGGCTTCGCGCTGCGTTCGCCGTTCTTCTTCGGGCTTGACCGAGTGCTCGGGGCGCTGGGGGCCGACAAGCTGCCGCCGCGCGACTCCGGCCCGGCCACCGAGCGCGGCTCGAACGCCTTTGCCATCGCTGGAAAACGCAGTGGCGACGGCGTGACGCGGCTGCTGTCGAACTCACACCAGCCGTGGGTCGGCGGCGTCGCCTGGTACGAAGTCGTTGTGCATTCGGAGGCCGGCTGGGACTTCGCCGGCGCGCTGTTCCCCGGCATGCCGTATCCGGCGATGGGCCATAACAACACGCTCGGCTGGACCAACACCGTCAACCGCGCCGACCTGATCGACACCTACAAGCTCGTGCTCGATGCCAGCGGCGACAAGTACCGCTACGATGGGCAGTGGCGGCCGCTCGAGCGCCGCCGCGTCTGGCTGCCGGTGCGCTTCGGGCCGTTCGTCATTCCGGTGCCGCGCACCGTGGCGCGCAGCGTGCAAGGGCCGGTCATCGAAAACAAGCTCGGCGCCTTCGCGGTGCGCTTCGCCGGCATGGGTGATGTCCGCCAGGTTGAACAATATTACCGGCTCAACAAGGCGCGCGACTTTGCCGAGTGGCAGCAGGTGATGGCGATGCAAGCGGTGCCGGCGACCAACTTCATCTACGCGGATGCCGCGGGCAACATCGGCATGTTCTACAACGCCCGCTTCCCGCAGCGCGCGACCGGTTTCGACTGGAGGGGGATGCTGCCCGGCGACACGTCGAAGGCGGTGTGGAAGTCGTATGTGCCGTTCGCCGGCTATCCGCAGGTCATCAACCCGCCGAGCGGCTGGGTCGCCAATTCGAACAACACGCCGTTCATCGCCACCGCGCCCGGCGACAACCTCGACGCCTCGAAGTTTGCCCCCGAACTCGGCATCGAAACCTTCATCACCAATCGTGCGATGCGGTTCCAGTCGCTGATTGCCGCCTTGGGCGACGCACCGATCGGCCGCGATACGCTGCTCGCGATCAAGTACGACAAGGCTTATGACCGCGCCAGCTGGGCGGGCGATCGCCAGCGCGAAATCCTCGCGCTCGACTTCAAGGACGCGCCCGATCTCGCCAAGGCGCAGAAGCTGCTGTCGAGCTGGGACTTCGTTCAGGACGGGCAGGGTGATGCCGATGCGCTGGCAGCGGTGATGGTCAATTCGGTGTCGATGCTCGCCTATTTCGGCGATGCGATGCCCGACGCGCGCGAAGATTTCACCGCGCAGGTCAAGTTCCTCAATACTGCCTTCGGCCGGCTCGACCCGCCGCTCGCGACATTGCAGCGCGTCCAGCGTGGCAATGTCGACCTCGGCGTGCTCGGCGGCCCCGAAGTGCTGCGCGCCATCCATTCGCGCCGCGACGAGAAGCTCGGGCGGCTGGTCGGGCAGGGCGGCGACAGTTTCATCATGCTTGTCGAATGGGACAAGGCGGGCGCGGTCAATTCGGAAAGCATCGTCCAGTTCGGTGCCGCGACCTCACGCGAAGCCTCGCCGCACTATAACGATCAGGCCAAGCTGTTCGTCGCCGAAAAGTTCAAGCCCAACTGGCTGACCGCCGCCACGCTGGCGCCGCACACGACAAGCGACCGGCGCCCCTGAGTTGTTGCCAGCATCGGGGCAAGTCGACTAGCGTGGCGCCATGATAAAGGCATGGGATATCGCCGCGGTTCGGGCCGCATTTCCGGCGCTGGCGCTGACAGATGACGGACAGCCGCGCGCTTGTTTCGATGCGCCCGCGGGCACACAGGTCGCCGGCCGGGTCATCGATGCGATGAACCACGCGATGGTGCATGCCTGCGCCAACGACGGCGGGCTGTTCCGCACCAGCATTGCTGCGAGCGCTATCGTCGATGCCGCGCATGTCGGTGTCGCGGCGCTGTTCAATGGCGAGCCCGACGAAGTGCTGTTCGGGCTCAACACCACGTCGTTGTTCTTCGAATTCGCTGCGATCCTGTCGCGCGACTGGGTCGCGGGCGATGAAATCGTGCTGACGCGGATGGACCATGACGCCAATGTCGCGCCGTGGTTGCAGGCTGCCGCCGACAAGGGCGTCACCGTGCGCTGGCTCGAGTTTGATCACGACAGCTTTGAATTCCGCTACGACACGCTGGCCGACATCATCGGGCCGCGCACCCGGCTGGTCGCGGTCGGCCATGCCAGCAACTTCACCGGCACGATCAACGATGTCGCGCGCGTCTGTGCCGCCGCCCGCGCCGTCGGGGCTGTCAGCGTTGTCGATGCGGTGCAATCGGCGCCGCATATCGCCATCGACGTCAAGGCGCTGGGTTGCGACCTGCTGTGCGCCAGCGCCTACAAATATTTCGGGCCACATGCGGCGACCTTGTTCCTGTCGCGCGCGATGCAGGCGAAGCTGCGGCCGTGGAAGGTGCGCCCGTCGGTCGATGACATGCCGACGCGCTTTGCGCCGGGCACGCCGTCGTTCGAGGCGCAGGCCGGCACGCTCGCCGCAATCGAACATTTCGCCTGGCTTGGCAGCAGTTTCGGCGGCGCTGCCGCCGATGCGCCATTGCGGGCGCGCATTGTTGCCGGCTTCGACGCGGTGACGCGCTACGAAACCGACCTGATGCGCCAGTTCCTCGGCGGCGTGGCGGCGATCCCGGGCTTCAAGCTGTTCGGTATCGGCAATGCCAACCGGCTGGCATCGCGCGTCCCGACCTTCACCTTCACGATCGACGGCCATGACGCCCCCGCGGTGGTCGCTGAACTCGCGGCGCGCAATATCTTCGCGTGGAGCGGTTACTATTACGCATGGGAGCCGGCGACTGCCTTGGGCCTGCGCGAAGGGCCGGGGGCCATCCGCATCGGGCTGTCGCATTATAACAGCGGCGCCGAAGTCGATGCGCTTCTCGCGGCGCTGTCCGATATCGCCGCCCACTGACGCTGCGGCGAAATGCTGCGCGACAGAAGCGGCGTTTATGCGTATAGGCCGTACGCATGACTGATGCTGCACTGCCATTCCGCTTCGCTTTGCCCGTGGCGAGCGAGGACATCGACCATATGGGTCATGTCAACAACGCCGTGTACCTGAAATGGGTGCAGGCGGCGGTGGTCGGCCATTGGGCCAAGCTGGCGACGCCGCAGGAATTCGCCGAACATCTGTGGATCGCGCTGCGCCACGAAATCGATTACCGCAAGCCGGCGTTCGTCGACGACAACATCGTCGCCAATGTCGTGCTCGACAGCGTCCGCGGCGCGCGCGCCTGGTACTCGACCTTCATCATGCGCGGCGAGGAAGTCATCGCCGAGGTCAAATCGACCTGGTGCTGCATCGACGCCGAGACCAAGACCCCGGTGCGCATCGCCCGCGACATCGTCACGCGCTTTTTCGAGCGCTAGCAGCTTTCAAGCTGGCTTTTCATCACGACCAGCCCGGTCGTCATGAAGCCGCCAAATGGTTCGGCAAGCGCGTCGGGCAGCACATCGGCAGTCCAGACCACCGTTGACCGGTCTGTCGCGTCTTCAAAGACCTGAAGCGCACCGTTGTG
>CALDHQ010000503.1 GCA_937894055.1 uncultured Polymorphobacter sp. | reverse complement strand
TACGAGATACATTGGCGTGACTGGAGTTCAGACGTGTGCTCTTCCGATCTCGCCTTCTGGCCATTAGCCGAAACGAAATAGTTGAGGTGGTGGCAGGCGATGTTGGTGCGTACCGGCACGGTGGCGCGGCCGGTGCCGACGCCGAGGATGCTTTCGACGCCGACCGCGATGTCGTTGGGCTTTTGCGCGAACAGCATTTCGAACACGTCGTTCTGGCCGACCTTGGCGATCATCTTGGCGAAGAACGCGTCGGACGGTTCCTGATAGTCGCCCACATTGCCGGCGAGGATGGTGTAGCGGATGCCGGGGTCGGCGCTGGTGTTGAGCGTTTTGATGAAGTCGCTGTCGGGGTTCATCTGTTCGAGCGCCGGGGTGACCTTGGCCGAGCGGTTGAGCGCCAGCATCAGCACACTGGCGACGGGCACGACCGTCGGGATGTAGTTCATCGCCAGCCCGGTCAGCACCTTGGCGATCTTGCGCGCCCCGTCGATTTTCCCGAATGGCGAGCCGTTGTTGGGGGTGCCGCACATGACGAGGTGGTCGACCGCCGCCTTGCCGCCTTCGCGTTCGATGAACCAGCGCGACACCAGTCCGCCCATCGAATGCACCAGCATTGTCAGCGACTTGCCGTCATTGGCGTCGATGCCGACTTGCGCCAGTTGCGCCTGCAATGACCGCGCGGTGTCGGCGATCAGCGTGTTGAGGCTTTCATAGTCATAGGTCAGCACGAGGTCGAACTTGTCGGCGACGCCGCATTCCTTGACGCCCGCCGCCATGCCCTCGGTGTCGCCGATGATGCCGTGGACGAGCAGCAGGATGTTCTTTGCCGCCGCGACGTGTTCGGCGATTTCGGTGGTGCGATAGGCGAAGCCGCCTTCGGGCAGATATTCGACACGGCGCAGCAGGTTGACGTTGCCGGCGTTGAGATAGGTCTTGAAGAAATACATCTTGATCGCGCCGGTCAGGCTGCGTGTGCTGATCGCTGCGGGTGGCAGTTCGCTGATGCTGATCTGCGTCTTGCCAGCGTCGTCCTTATAGGCATCGCCGGCGAACAGCACATGCTCGCCGTCGAACACCAGCGGCAGGATCGCCTCGTTGTCGGCGAGCGGCACATCGACTTCGATCTGCAGCGGATTGTCCTTGAGCGCGGCGCTATTGGTGATGCCGGTGAGCTCGAGAATATTGGCGTTGCTGCCGCGTGTATTGCCGAAATCAAGCAACTCCAGGCCCTGGCGTTCAAGTGCGCGGTGGAAATCGGGGGCGAGGCCAGCGCCGCGCGTCGGCGGTTGCGCCGGCGTCATTGCGACGTTGGCGGTGACCGCGGCATTGCCCTTGATTCGAATCCTGCCGCCTGCCACCGCGACATCGGCAGCGCCGGTCGTTGCCATGCGGCGAACGACGTGGATACGGCAATTGCGCGTGAACCATTCGTTGCGATAGGTCTTCGCCAGTGTTCCCCAGCCGCGCACGCCAACGGTCTTGAGCGGCGCCATTTCGAGCAGAAAGCCGTCAATCTGCTCTGTACTGATGATCAGCTTGAAATTCTCGATGGAGCTGTCCTGGCCAGGTTCGAGTGTGAATCCGGTGTCATCGCCGCCCCACAATGAAACCGGGATGCCGTCATTGCCGATGGGCTCGTTCTTGAGAACCTGGACGCCGAAATCGGGTGAATAATAGGCGAGGACCGCGTGCAGTAGCTGGTTACTGCGATTGGTGACCTTGAGTTCGGCGTAGGGCAACTGTTCGAGCGGCCGGTCGCCGGGCACCTCGATGAAGAGCTCGCGTGCCGTGTCGACGGTCGCGACGTCGCCATCAAACTGCGGACAGAATAGTTCGAACTCGACCTTCGCAGTGTCCATCGCGGTGCCTGGATTGGCGAGCGCGAGGCTGCGCTGCCACGCGGCAACATGGCGCAATGTCGGCAACAAGGTCGCGACGGCCACACCGGGATCATTCACGTCGAGTGGCGCTTCGGCGATGACCAGTTGCGTGGCGCGCTGGATTAGTCGCAGCGCGCCCGCCTGCGCCACCAGCGCATAATCGGTCGCCGCAGTCATTGCCGTCAGCGCCAGAGGTGACGCGGTTTCAGCTGCGAATGCGCCGTCGAGTGCTGCACGCAATGAATCGGGACCGTCAAAACCAATGAGCATCGGGGCGACGGGCAGGCTGGTGATTTCGGCGCGGTAGCGCACCTTCGTGTCACTGGCGAAATCCAGCTGCAACTGGCTTTGCTGCGGCCCGATTTGAACGGCGGTTGCACCGCCGGCGCGCCGGCCTTGATCGTCCTCGGGGAAAAGCGACAGCGTTACTGGTTGGCCGGGGTCGTTGGGCAGGCCGTTGATGGCGCCGCAATCAAGCGTCCAGCCGGTGTCGCTGTGATGGACGCTGTAGCGTGTCGCGGCAAAACTTGCCCTGCGGCCGAGGAAGCCGGTCGTCGCGTCGAAGCCGCCGACACCTTCGAACTGCGGATTCTGGTCGTCAGCGCGGTTTCGCACCGCGGCACGGCAGCGCACGAACAGATCGGCATAGCTGAGGTCGCCGCGCGACTTGTCCAGAACTTCACACAAGGTACTGGTGAACACGCCACTGTGGTCGTTGGCGTCGAGCGATTCCTGCGCTTCCTGGTTGCGCTCGCACGCCGCAAGCAGGACATGGCGCGCGGCGGGAATGGCCAGCGGTAGGCCTTGCGCCTTGAGTTTGGCGTAATAGCCATCAAGATAGCTATCGAGCGCGCGTTCGGCGGTAACTTCGTAAGTGGCACGGCTGCGCGCCCCGAGAATTTTGTCGGCGCTGCGCGTTCCCGAACCCGAATGGCAGCAATCGAAAATAATCGCGATATGCGGATCATGCGCCGCAACTTCGGCGATCAGCACCGCGAGTTCCTTGTCGACGAGATCAGGGACACCGTTGATGCGGCTGTCAAAACAGACCAGCCCCTCGTCCTTGCCGACCGGGAAAAACGCCCGAAACTCGGCCGCCGAGGCCGATCGCGCACCATGGCCGCAATAGTGGAAGACTGCAGTATCGCCGGCGCGCGCCTTGCCAAGGTGGCTGCGAAATGCCGCGATGATGCCGGCGCGCGTTGCCTGCGCGTCCTTGAGTATGTGCAATTCGAGATCGCCGCCGGGTGTGTTCGCAGTCAGCCAGGATGCGAAGTGATCGACATCATTCAGGCAGCCTTCGAGCTTTTTGACGTTGCTCGCGGGTTGATAGTCGTTGATCCCGACCAGCAGTGCATAGGTCTTAGGCATGTGTGAACGTCCCCCTGAAAATCCACGATAGATTGTCTATAGTTAGCAGCGGGATCGCCAGATCCGCATAGATAATTCCAATCCTGCTGCGGCTAGCGGGCGGCGGGCAACTGGCGCTGCAGATAGGCGAAGATCAGTGCCGCACGCTGGGCATCCTCGATACGGTCGGCACCGGCGGCATGGCCGCCTTCCAACGCCTCGCTGTAGAAGAACGGGTCGCCATATTCCGCCAGTTTCGCCGCGAACTTGCGCGCGTGGCCGGGGTGGACGCGGTCATCCTTGGTCGAGGTGTAGATGTACGGTGCCGGATACTTCACGCCGGCACGCAAGT
>CALDHQ010000502.1 GCA_937894055.1 uncultured Polymorphobacter sp. | reverse complement strand
GACCGGCGGCTTGTCGACCCGACCGATGAATTCGCCGAGCGCGTCGCGCACCGATTGCGCCGCCTGTTCCTCGGCCTGTTCCTTCTCGTGGATCAGCGCCAGCAGCGGATCGCGCTCCTGCACCGGATACAGGTCGAAGACCAGCCGGTGCTTGTAGGCGGCGACGGGGGTCAGCGCGAAGAGCTGCGGCTTGATCGCCTGCTTCAGGTCGATCACCAGCCGCACCACGCGCGGCTGGTACTGCCCGACGCGCACGCCGGCGATGAACGGATCGTCGGCGCGCACCTGCCCGACCAGGTCGCGCAGCTGCGGGCTCAGGTCGAGCCCGTCGACATCGATGACCAGCCGGGTCGGGTTCTCGGCCAGGAAATGCCGTGCCGCCAGCGCGGTGTCGCAATCGCAATCCGAGCTGCAAAATGTCCGCGACGCTTTCCGCGCGCAGGCGGTCGAACAGCTGACGCAAGTCCGCACCGAACTCGCCGGGCAAGGCGAAACGCTGCCGGCGCTCGAAGACCGCGTCGCGCGCACCCAGCTCAAGGCGCCGATCGCCGGCACCGTCAACCGCGTGCTCGTCACCACCATCGGCGGCACCGTGCGGCCGGGCGAGCCGCTCGTCGAAATCGTGCCGCAAGGCGATACGCTGGTCGTCGAAGCGCAGGTCCGCCCCGCCGACATCGCCTTCGTCCACATCGGCCAAAAGGCCTTCGTCAAGCTGACGGCATACGACTATTCGGTCTATGGCGGCATGGAAGGCGTCGTCGAACGCATCTCGCCGGACGCGACGGTCAACGAAAAGACCGGCGAAAGCTTCTTCACCATCCGCGTCACGACGAAAGGCAAGGGCCTGACCTCGCCCGACGGCCAGCCGCTGCCGATCGGTGTCGGCATGATCGCCGAAGTCGATGTGCTCGGCCACAAGCGCTCGATCCTGTCGTACCTGCTGACGCCGGTCAGCAAGATGAGCGACAACGCTTTCCGCGAGAAATGATGGCCCCAGAACTTCAGTGACAACGGCGCGCAAGGCCAGCCTTGCGCGCCGTACACCTCAGCCGAGCGTGACTTCGGCGACCTTGTCCTTGTAATCGGGCTTCGGGTCCATGCCGAACAGCATCTTCAGCCCGGCGAACACGTTCGATTCGTTGAGCCAGATTTCGGCACGCTCGGGGTCGAGGCGCAGCAGCACCAGCTTGGGGTCATCCTTGCCGGTGTACCAGGCGGCGACATAGCGGTTCCACAGCCGGTCAATCGTCGCGGCATCGGCATCGCGCGACAGATTGCCGTGCACCGTCGCGAACAGGTCGTGGTCCTTCGCGGCATAGGTCGCGATGGCGCGACTGCCGGCCTTGAGCGACTGCGCCAGGCCGTTGTCTGTCGAGGTGAAGAACCAGATCGGGCCGCGGTCGTTTTCGAACTGCGCGGTCATCGGCCGGGCGTGGCCGTCATCGGTGCCGTCGATGCCGATCATCATCGTCATGTCGGCGCCAAGCGCCTTCCAGAATTTGGCTTCGAGGTCCTGCGGGGTGGGCATGCGGTCGCTCCATTGGCTGTTGTCGATACAGCCACAACCGCCGGCCGCGACGCCGGTTCCCGCACAGGGTGTCGCATGCGCCGGACGGTGGCAAAACCCGATGACTCGATGCACTTCGTATGCGATAACAATGCCCTGTATTGACTGCACTGTATTGACTGGGGGGTCCAAATGGGCGGCATCATCGGCACCATCATCGCCGGCTTCATCACCGGCATATTGGCCAAGGCGGTCACCCCCGGCCCCAACCCGCAGGGCTGCCTCGTCACCGTCGCACTCGGCATCCTCGGCGCCTTCGTCGGCACCTGGCTCGGCCAGCAACTCGGCATCTACAGCGCCGGCGAACGCGCCGGCATCATCGGCGGCGTCATCGGCGCGGTGATTGTGCTGTCGGTCTATGCGGCGGTCATTCGCGCGCGGCGTTAAGACAAAGGGCCACTTGATCCTCCCCGTCTTCGGGGAGGGGGACCGCCTCTTGGCGGTGGAGGGGTTGCAACCAACGACGCAGGTCACCGCAGCATGTCGCGGTTCACCCCTCCACCGCGCGAAGTGCGCGGTCCCCCTCCCCGAAGACGGGGAGGATCAAGAAGGGTCGGGCTACGCCAGCACTTTCCCCGGATTCATCAAACCCGCCGGATCCAACGCGTCCTTCACCCGCCGCATCAGCGCCAGTTCGACCGGCGATTTGTAGCGCGCCGCTTCGTCGCGGCGCAGCACACCAAGGCCGTGTTCGGCGGAAATCGACCCGTCGAAACCCGCGACCAGATCATGGACGATGCGATTGATCGCGTCCTGATAGCGCAGGAACGCGTCATGGTCTGCGCCCACCGGCGGCGAGACGTTGAAGTGCAGATTGCCGTCGCCCATGTGGCCGAACACCACCAGCCGGATGCCCGGAAACGCTGCGTGGAGGTCGCGCGAGGCGGCGGCGATGAATGCCGGCAGCGTCGCGATCGGGACGGCAATGTCGTGCTTGATGTTCTTGCCGGCGCGCGCCTGCGCTTCGGAGATGTTTTCGCGCAAGCCCCAGAGCGCGGCGGCCTGCGCTTCGCTTGCCGCCAGCACCGCGTCGCTGACCAGCGCCTTGGTCAGCACCGCTTCGAGGGCTGCTTGTGCTGCCGCCGCCGACTCGAGCGACGAAACTTCGATCAGCACATGCCACGGCGATGTGTCGCCCATCGGTGCGCGACTGCCGGGGAAATGTTCGACCACCAGCCCCAGTGCGACGTCGGACACCAGCTCGAACGCCGTCAGCGTGTCGCCGAGCCCGGCCTGCGCTTGTGCCAGCAGGTCGAGCGCCGCGGCCGGATTGTCGACCGCGGCCCAGCCGACCGCGCGCCCGCGCGGCCGTGGAAACAGCTTGAGCACCGCCGCGGTGATGATGCCGAGCGTGCCTTCGGCGCCGATGAGGAAGCGCAGCACGCGGCGGTCATAGACCGCGCGGAAGTTGTCCAGGTCCATGTTCATGGTACCCATTGTGAACGTCTGCGCCGTACCGCCGGCGGCGATCAGGGCAGGACGCAGCGATTCCGGCAGGAAGGCGTTGTCGGCATTGATGGTCAGGCCCGTACTGCCGAGGAAGAACGACTCGCCGATCTTCGAGGTGGCTTCGGATTCGGCGTATTGCAGTTCGCCGAACACCTCGACATCGGGCGTGACGTCGAAGGAGAGTCCGTAGAAGTCTGCCTTGCCGAGAATGTACTGTAACGGTTCACGCTTGACGCGACGTTCGATCATGTGCCGCAATGCTGCGAGCTCGTCCTTCGTGAGCGGTTGCTCGAAGTTCGTGTA
>CALDHQ010000501.1 GCA_937894055.1 uncultured Polymorphobacter sp. | reverse complement strand
CAACCCCAACCTCAGCGTCATCGCTACGCTGGCACGCGCCGGCGCCGGTGCCGATGTCGTGTCGGGCGGTGAGATGCGCCGTGCACTTGCCGCCGGAGTGCCGGCGAACCGCATCGTGTTTTCGGGCGTCGGCAAGACCCGCGACGAAATGGCGGCGGCGCTGGCGGCGGGCATCTACCAGTTCAATGTCGAATCCGAAGAGGAACTGGCGACGCTCGGCGCCGTAGCGAGCGCACTCGGACATGTCGCGCCGGTGGCGCTGCGCATCAACCCCGGCGTTGATGCGCTGACGCATGCGAAAATCTCGACCGGCAAGGACGAGAACAAGTTCGGCATTCCGCTGGCGCGCGCAGAGGCGGCCTACGCCACTGCTGCCGCGACGCCGGGCATCCGCGCCATGGGCATCAGCGCGCACATCGGCAGCCAGCTGACGCAGTTGGCACCGCTCGAAGCGACGTTTGCGCGGTTGGGTGATTTGGTGACGCGCTTGCGCGCTGCCGAATACAGCGTCGAACGCGTCGATCTCGGTGGCGGACTCGGCATCCCATACCGCCGCGATGAACCTGCGCCACCCAGCCCCGCCGACTATGGCGCGATGGTCGCCAAGGCGACGCGCGGCTGGAACGTCCGGTTGATGTTCGAACCCGGCCGGATGATCGTCGGCAACGCCGGCATCATGGTGACGCGCGTCATCCTGACCAAGACCGGCGCTGCAAAGCGCTTCGTCGTCGTCGATGCGGCGATGAATGACCTGCTGCGCCCGGCGTTCTACAACGCCTGGCACGATATCCGCGCAGTGGCGCCGCGTGCCGGCGAAATGACCGCGACAGTCGTCGGACCAATCTGCGAAACCGGCGACACTTTTGCCGAAGACCGCGTGCTGACGCCGCTTGAGGCCGGCGACCTCGTGGCGTTCATGACTGCGGGCGCCTACGGCGCGACGATGGCCTCGACCTACAATTCGCGGCCGCTGGTGCCCGAAGTGCTCGTCGATGGCGACAGCTATGCCGTCGTGCGGCCGCGTCTCGATATTGACGCATTGCTTGCGCTAGATGTGATTGCACCCTGGTTGAAACCACAAGCCAACGAGAGCTGACCAATGATCAAGCCTGTTCGCACCGCTGTTTTCCCGGTTGGCGGGATGGGCACGCGCTTCCTGCCCGCGACCAAGGTCGTCCCCAAGGAAATGCTCCCGGTCGTCGACCGCCCGCTGCTGCAATATGCCGTCGATGAGGCGCTGGAAGCGGGCATTACGAATTTCGTTTTCATCACCGCGCGCGGCAAGGGCGCGCTGGAAGACTATTTCGATATCGCCGGTGAGCTCGTCAACAGCCTGACCGCCAGCGGCAAGACCGCGATGCTGGCGACGCTCGACGGCACGCAGCTGGTGCCCGGCGCCATCGCCTATATCCGTCAGCAGGCACCGCTCGGGCTCGGCCATGCCGTCTGGTGCGCGCGCAACATTGTCGGCGATGAACCGTTTGCCGTGCTGCTCGCCGATGACCTGATGCACAGCAAGGTCAGCTGCCTGAAGCAGATGGTCGATGCCTATGCGAAGGTCGGCGGCAACGTCATAGCCGTCGAGGAAGTCCCGCACGAACGCACCGGCAGCTACGGCATCGTCACGCCCGGCGCGCGCGACGGCCGGCTGACCGAAGTGCGCGGCCTGGTCGAAAAGCCCAAGCCCGAAGTCGCGCCGTCAAACCTCGCGGTCATCGGCCGCTACATCCTGCAGCCCGAAGTGATGACGATTCTTGGTGAGCATCGCAAAGGGGCCGGCGGCGAAATCCAGCTCACCGACGCGATGGCGCAACTGATCGGCAAGCAACCGTTCCACGGCTACACGTTCGACGGCGTACGCCATGATTGTGGCGACAAGGCCGGGCACATCATCGCCAACATAGCGCTGGCGCTCGAGCGCGACGATGTCGGCCCGGCGGTGCGTGCCTATATCGACGGGCTGGCCAAGGGCTGAACCCGGCCGAAACTTTGGCGCGGCGCTTAACTGCTGCTAAGCAGGGGCGATGGAAGCCTTGCCGATCTTCGTGCGTCTCGCCGGACAACCGGTGCTGCTGGTCGGTGACGGCGAGGCTGCCGATGCCAAGGCGCGGCTGATCGAAGCTTCCGGCGGTCGCATCGTGCGCGATGTCGCGCCCGGTGTGCGGCTGGCGTTTGTCGCGCTGGACGATGAAGCCGCCGCTGCTGCCGCTGCGAACGAACTCAAAGCGGCAGGGCTGCTGGTCAATGTCGTCGACCGGCCTGCGCTGTGTGATTTCACCGTACCTGCCATTGTCGACCGCTCGCCGGTACTGGTCGCGATCGGGACCGGCGGCGCATCGGCAACGCTCGCCAAGGCGCTGCGTGAACGCTTCGAGGCGTTGCTGCCGGCAACACTCGGCGATCTGGCGCGGGCGATTCGCGGCGCGCGCCGCGCAGTTACGGCGCGCCACCCCACGCCCGCCGACCGGCGCCGGTTCTGGGACGCCGCGCTGGCGCCAGGGGGACAGCTCGATCCGTTCGCGGCCACGGGCGACGCCGATGTGGCAGTCGCGGCGGCGGTCGCCGGCACAGCGGCTGACGGTGGCGCGACGCTCGTCGTCATCGACCTCGCCTCGGCCGACCCCGATGACCTGACCTTGCGCCAGTTGCGCCACCTCAACCAGGCCGACACGTTGTTCCATGGCGCAGGCGTCGCACCGGCGATTCTCGACCGCGCACGCCGCGATGCCCTGCGTGTTTGCGGCAACCCGCCCGCCGACTTGCCGCCCGGCCGCAGCATCTGGCTGCGATAACGTCGCCACCGACGCAACCGCGAACCGCTGCCGCCGTGAATGTGTGCACAACAGGAGCGGTCGCATGGATCTATCGGGTCAGGAACATTTCGTCGCCGGTGGCGCCAGCGACCGCCGCGCGGCACCCGAACGGCTGACCAGCGATGAACTCGCCTATATTGCC
>CALDHQ010000500.1 GCA_937894055.1 uncultured Polymorphobacter sp. | reverse complement strand
GCCACCTTCGACGGCATCAAGATAGACGGTGACCAGCGGCGTGACGCGGGCGCGCAGCGGTACGAAGTCATCAAAGGTGCCGCGGGTGACGGTCGAAACGGTGATGTTGGTCGCGTCGATGGTCTGCGAGCCGGCGCTGCCGGCGATCATCCAGGTCGCAGCAGCGCCGACCAGCAGCAGCGCCGCACCGCCGGCGATCAGCTTCGTGCGCAGCGGCAGGCGCTTGCGCTCGATGGCCTTGTCCATGGCAGCGCCGGGCTTCGCACCGGGGCTGGCAGGCGGCGTGGGCTGGCTGAGGCTGACGACGGTCATTCAAATTCTCGCTTCAAAATGGCCGGCGGGCGCGCAGAGGGGCGACGCGCCCGCCGACAAGCACCATCACCGCGGGACTGCGACGGTGTGGGAAAGCGGGGCGGCCTGCACCGGCGCGGCACTGCCGGCGACGATGACGAGCGTCGCGGTGACGGCGAGCATGGCGCTGAGCAGCGTGCGGGGGAGCGTGTTGAGCATCGGTCGATCCTTTCAAGTCGGGCCGTGGGGAAAGCGGCCATGTCCAAGGCAATGCAGGGATCGTGCCAAGTTCCATCGCATTGAAGTTACAGCATTTTCGTGAAATTCCGCGCCGCATCGCCGCAGCCCACTGTTCATTTCCGGACAGAGACTGTACGAATCCGGACAGTGGAGGAACGCAAGTGGCGAGTTTCGGCACCGCGCTGATCATTGACGATGACGCCGATGTCGCGCTGTCGGCGCGGCTGCTGCTGCGCCCGCTGTTCGCCGAGGTGGTGGTGGCGCACGACCCCGGCGCACTGCCCGGCCTGCTGGCGGCGCATGACCCCGATGTCATCCTGCTCGACATGAATTTTGCGCGCGGCCAGAGCAGCGGCGCCGAGGGCTTCAAGGCGCTCGAGACCATCCGCAACCTCGATCCCGACGCCGTGGTAGTCATCATGACCGCCTATGCCGGCGTCAATATCGCCGTCGAAGCAATGAAGCGCGGCGCCACCGATTTCGTGACAAAGCCGTGGGACAATGCCCGGCTGCTGGCGACGGTGCAGACCGCCGCCGCGCTGCGCGCCAGCCGCCGCGACGCCAATGTCGCGCGCCAGAAAGTCGCCGAAATCAGCAGCACGGCGGCGCGCCCCGAAAGCCCGCTGCTTGGCAATTCGGCGGCGATGGCGGGAATTTCGGCGCTGATCGACCGCGCCACGTTCTTCGGTCGCGATGGTCGCGCCATCACCGCCACGCGCGCCGCGCTCAACGCCGATGCGGACCTCAGCACGGTGCTCGACACGCTCGCGGCGCAACCGGGCGGCCGCGCGTACATGGGGCTCGCCAGCAACGGCGGCAAGCAGTGGCGCATCGGCCCGCTCATTCGTGCCTACGACGTGCTGAAGCACCGTGGCTTGCCGGCCGTGGCGCCGCTGTTTCAGGGGTTGTCGCTCAACGCCGATATGGTGGTGAGCTTCCGCGATCGTGATCCCGCGCAGTACGACCTGCTCGACGT
>CALDHQ010000499.1 GCA_937894055.1 uncultured Polymorphobacter sp. | reverse complement strand
GGGAGGGGAGCAGAAAACAACCGGGTGCAGGGGTCACCCCTGCCCGCCGGAGGCCCTTACTTCAGCAACGGCGACTCCGGATCGATCACCAGAATCGGCTTGAGCGTCGCGCCGCTTTCGGAATCGGCGACGGCGCGGTTGATGTCGGCGAGCGGGTAGTAGCGCACCAGTTTTTCGAACGGGAACTTGCCCTGGCGCCACAGCGTGATGAGCTTGGGGATGAACAGGTGCGGGACGGCATCGCCTTCGACGACATAGCCCATCGACTTGTTGATCAGCGCGCCGACCGGCACGGTGATTTCGGCGCCGGCCTTCGACACGCCGATGAAGGCGCAGCGGCCGCCGGTGCCGAGGCATTCGACGGCCTGGCGGATGACCGGCGGCAGCGCGCTGGTATCGACCGAGAAATCGACGCCGTCGGGCAGGATGGCGCGTACCGCTTCGACGGGGTTGCCGGCGCCGGCGTTGACGACGTGCGTCGCGCCGAGTTCCTTGGCGAGCTTGAGGCGGTTGTCGTGGAGATCGACGGCGATGACGGTGGTGCAGCCGCTGGCAACGGCGGCCATCAGCGCCGCGAGGCCGACGGCGCCGGCGCCGAACACCACGAAGCTGCTGCCCGGCCCCGGCTTAAGCGCATTGAGCACGGTGCCCGAGCCGGTCATCAGCCCGCAGCCGAGCGGGCCCATCAGCGCCAGCGGCACGTCGTTGGGGATCTTGACCACCGAGCGCTTGTTGGCGACCGAGTGCGTCGCGAACGAAGACTGGCCGAAGAACATGCCGCCGACGCGTTCGCCGTCGCAGCCGCAGATCGGCGAGCTGCCGTCGGCGCGCATCGCCATCAGGTTGAGCAGCCCGAACTGCACGCAGCGCATCGGCTGGCCTGATGCGCAGTGCTTGCACTCACCGCAGAATGCCGGCGCCAGCACGACATGGTCGCCGACCGCGACATGGGTGACATCGGCGCCGACGGCTTCGACGACACCGGCGCCTTCATGGCCGAGCACGGCGGGCAGCGGCGTCGGCAGATACTGGTCGCGCACCGTCATGTCCGAATGGCAGATGCCGGTGGCGACGATGCGCACCAGCACTTCATCGGCGCGCGGCGCTTCGAGCTTGGCCTTTTCGACGGTCCAGGGCTTGAACGATTCGCGCAGGACGGCGGCGGTAATGTCGGTCATTCTATAATCCTTCGGTAGCAGTGTTCGGGTGGAGCGGCGGTCAGCCCGGGGTCTTGGCGACGCGCGGCAGGTTGGCGAGGTTCGAAATCCACGGCTGCTCGCTGTCGCAATAGACCTGCACCGTCGGCTGCAGCCAGCTGACATCATCGAAGGATGCGGCCTTGATGGCGACCATGCCCTGCTTGGTCAGCCCTTCGGTCTTCGAGACGATCGGCGACCCGCATTTGGGGCAGAAGCAACGCTGCACGGTGCCGCCGCTGTCGGCGGTATCGAGATAGGTTTCGGGCTGGCCCTCGATCGCCAGTGCACCGGCGGCCGCGATCGCCACCACCGAGAATGCCGAGCCGGCGGTCTTCTGGCAATTGCGGCAATGGCACACTGCCGTCACTGCCGGGTCGCCGGTCAGTTTGAAACGGACATTGCCGCACAGGCAGCCACCAACATGGTCGGTCATCGATCATCTCCCCAGATGTGTTTCGCAACCGCTAGCATGGCCGGACACGGTCGCGCAGCATTTTTTGCACGCGCGGTCGCCAAATGCTAAGCCCGCGCCATGCTTTTGAAATTCATGGTTCTGTGGCTTGCCGCGGCGCTCGCGGTACCGGCCCAAGCTGCCCCGGCAATGTGGCGCGTCCATGACGCCGACACCGAAGTCATCCTGTTCGGCACGATCCACGAACTGCCGGTGACTGCAGTCTGGCAGACACCGCGCATTCTCGAAGCCTTTGACGCCGCAGATACGCTCGTCGTCGAAGTCGACATTCCCGATGACCCGTTTGTCGTGGCGCGCGCTGTCGAGGCGATGGGCATCCAGTCGGGACTGCCGCTGCTCATCGACCGCGTGCCCAAGGACCGCCGCGCGACGCTGCTCAAGGCGGTCGCCGGCTTCGAGGTGCCCGCCGGCGAACGCGCCGAACCGATCCAGATCGGCCGTCGCACGCTCAATGGCGGTGGCGGAAACGATACCCTCAATGGCGGCCTCGGCAACGATGTCCTGACTGGCGGCGCGGGTGCCAACCGGCTCGATGCCTCGGGGTTTGTCACCGTTGGTGCCGATACGCTGTTGCTGTTGATCAATCGGGGTCAGGGCCTTCAGCTCGCCGATGTTCATCTTGGCCAGGAAGGCGGCGCCGGGATAGGGCAGCGATTCGCAGAGCGCCAGTGCTTTGGCGCCGGCCTGCTGGCTGGCGCTGCATGGCTACGTAGCTGACGTCCGCGGCAGCCGCTGGCCAGCTGCTCGACGCCGGCAGCGTGCAATGCGATTTGCGATTGAACACGGACGGCACGCTATCGATCACTCGAAACG
>CALDHQ010000498.1 GCA_937894055.1 uncultured Polymorphobacter sp. | reverse complement strand
ACTCTTTCCCTACACGACGCTCTTCCGATCTAGGATCGGCTCGCCCTCGTCCGCCTCGACCACGGCCCCGTCCAGACGTTCGGCGAACCGCTTGGCCTCGTCGCGCACGATGGTGCGCTGCACCGCGGCCATCGGGCCGGGATGCTGGCGCGCATGGCGGTGTTGCCACTGATCCCCGGCCTGCGGATCGACGCCTATGCGCGGGCGCACACGGTGTTGCGCGAAGACGAAGGCGACCGGCTCGTGCTGTGGGCGCCGGAGACCGTGTCGCTGCCGGCGCTGGCGATGGGCTTGCTCGTCGGGCTGGTGCAGGCGGCGACCTCGATCAGCGAGGCGACGCTGAGCTTCGTCCCCAAGCTGGTGACGGTGCTCGTCGCGCTGCTGCTGTTCGGTGCGCTGATGATGCGCGTGCTGATCGACTTCACGCTAGAACTCCACGACCGTATTCCCGGCCTGCTGCAATGACCGGGCTCGCCGCCTGGGTGGCTGCACCGGAGGCGCAGGCCACGCAGTTGCTGTTCGCCAGCCTGCGCTGCGGCGCGGCGCTGGCAGTACTGCCCGGCATCGGCGCGCTGCTGGTGCCGCTGCGCGTGAGGATCGGCCTGTCGGCGGCGGTCGGCCTGCTAGTGCTCGGCGGCCTGCCGCTCAATGTGCCGGCCGATTTGCTTGGCATTGGCGGCTTGCTGGCGATTGCCGGGGAAATCGCCGTCGGACTGATGGCAGGGCTGGTGCTGCACATCGCCTTTGCGTCGGCCAGCATTGCCGGTGAACTGCTGTCGCAATCGATGGGGTTGGGGTTCGCCTCGATCATCGATCCCGGCGGCGCGACGAATTCGGTGCTCGCGACGTTCCTCGGCCTGTTGCTGTGGCTGCTGCTGCTTGGCATGGGGGCGCATCTGCGGCTGATCGAGCTGCTGGTCGCGAGCTACACGACATTGCCGCCGGGCAGCGATCCGCTGGCGCACGGCGGCGCGCTGATCGGTTTCGGCGCCTTCGCGTTCAGCTCAGGGCTGCTGTTGGCGCTGCCCGTTGCGGCGCTGCTGCTGCTGGTCAACCTGCTGCTCGCCGTCACAGCGCGCAGCGCACCGCAGCTCAACATCTTCTCGATCGGCTTTCCGGCGCTGCTCGTCGCCGGACTGCTGGCGCTGCCGGTCGCGTTGCCGGCGATGGTCGTCCGGCTGGCGAGCATCATCGACGGCGCGCAGGATCAACTCGCGCGCGTGCTGATCGGCTGAACCATGGCCGACTCGCCCGACAACGACCAGAAAACCGAAGCGCCAAGCGCCAAGCGCCTGCGTGAGGCAGGCGAGCGCGGCGAGGTTCTGCAGTCGCGCGAGCTCGCGGTGGCATTCGCCGTCATTGGCGCGACAGCCTGGCTGTGGACGCTGGCGCCGGGGCTATATGCCGCCAGCCTTGCCGCGCTGCGCGTCGGGCTGGTATTCGACAATCCGGCGCAGGGTTTCGAGCCGATGGCGCGGCTGGTGCAGGTGGTGCGGCCGCTGCTCGTGCCGCTGGCCGGGTTTGCTGCGCTGGCGATCGGCGGGCTGCTTGCCGGGCCGATGCTGACCTCGGTGCGCTTTGCGCCGGGCGCGCTCGCTCCCAAGGCCGGCCGGATCTCGCCGGCGGCGGGGTTGAAGCGCATGTTCGGCATGCAGGCGCCAATCGAACTCGTCAAAGCCACGCTCAAGGCCGGATTGCTGCTCGGTGTCGGGCTGATGCTGCTCAAGCGCCATATCCCCGAATTGCTCGGGCTCGGCGGCGCGACGCCGGGGGAGGCGGCGTTGCGGCTCGGCGCGCTGATCGCGGGGCTGTTGATGGCGCTGACGGCGGTGCTGTTGTTCATCGCGATGATCGACCTGCCGGTGCAATACATGCGCCACATGGCCAAGCTGCGGATGAGCAAGCAGGAGGTCAAGGACGAGTCCAAGGAAAGCGAAGGCTCGCCAGAATCGAAGGCGGCGATCCGCCGTATGCAGCGGCTAGCGGCGCGTGGCGCGGTGCGGCCGGCAATGGCCGAAGCCACCGTTGTCGTCGTCAACCCGACATCATTCGCGGTGGCGCTGCGCTACGATCCGTTGCGCGACGCCGCGCCGGTGGTGGTGGCGCGTGGCCGCGAGCTGGCCGCCGCTGCAATCCGCGAACTCGCCGGCGAGAACGGCGTGCCGGTGCTGCGCTATCCGCAACTGACGCGCGCGCTGTATTTCACGGCGAAGCTCGGCCAGCCGATCCGCGACGATCTGTTCACCGCGGTCGCCGCCGTGCTGGCGTTCGTGTTCAGCCTCGACCGTGCCGCGATGCTCACCGCCGAGCCCCCCGAAGTCACGGTGCCCGATGCGCTGCGTTTCGGTGAATTCGGGCGCCCTGCATATCGCTAGGCGGTGTCATTCAAAGCGCATCAAGTCGAATACGCGCCGATGTTACCCTGCGACGGTTTCGAAATGCTGCTCCCGTCAATCCTAACCCAACTATTAGCTGCGCCCAGATGGCGGGTTCAGGTACACCGACCACGCCACTCCGAATTTCACTAATTGAGATTGTGGCGCCATCGCTGACAGTCGCCTCATATGCCGCGATTAGGTTTATGGAAACATACTGCAATGTACCCCAAGAATATCGATAAAAATACGAAGGATCGTACATTACGAACGACACAGTATTTGAGTTCATCCAAACATTTCTATACGTTGGGCATACCTTTGGACTTGCCCAACAAGCATCCGAGAAAATTCCAGAGTAAAAGTCATAGTCAGAATAAACCGGTCTTGGATCGCCAATAAGATTCCATACTGCCGTATAGTTTCCTTGAAGATGAGAATTGAATCCTTCAAATACACCGCCATTTACGTCAAATCGATATTCAGTCCAAGTATAAGCATCTGGCGCCCTAAATGTGCCCATCTTCATTTCGACTGCGCTAACAGAGTATGAGAGTGAGCCAATCAAAAAAATAATTGAGATGGAAAACAACTTCAAGATTTTCTGCGCCATGTTCGATTCCCACTTTGATTCAATGTCAATTTGTAACGCGAGGTTGTAATAGTCAAGTCGTTAAGCCGCCGAAAAGGCGCATTGAGTCGAGCGTCGCGCTTTCAAGCTCGGGAGCGCTAAATTACCCGCACTGCCGACCGTTAACGATAGCGATGTCCACGATTGCAAATACGCTGGGTGTCGGCTCCGGCATCGACACCAAGGTGCTGATCGACGCGCTGGTCGCTGCCGAGCGTGCGCCGCGCGACGCCGGGCTCAAGGCGCGCTCGGAACGTGTCGAGGCGCGCATTTCAGGTATCTCGCAGCTCAAGTCCGGCTTCGATGCGCTGGTCACCGCGCTGGCGACGCGCACCCGCGGCGGCGCATTGGGGGCCTTGCCGGCGAGCAGCGACACGACCGTGCTCGGCGCATCGACGCTGGCCGGTGCTGTGCCTGAATTGCAGCCCGCCGAAATCGATGTGAAAAACCTTGCTGCCGGCCAGACGCTGGTCTCGGCAGCGCTGGTGTCGCGCGCCGCCACCGTCGGCACCGGCACGCTGACACTGACCTCGGGCACGAAGACCGATGATGGGCTGGGCGGTTTCAATTTCAGCGGTGACGGCGCGGCGCCGGTCGATATCGTCATCACCCCCGCCAATGACACGCTCGAAGGCCTGCGTGACGCGATCAATGGCGCGCAGACGCGTGTTGCCGCGTCGATCGTCGATGACGCTGCCGGCGCGCGGCTGGTGCTCAAGGGCAAGCTCGGCGCGGCGTCGGCGTTCATCCTGACCGCTGCCCCCGATGGCCCCGACCTTGGCCTCAACCGCTTCGTCCACATGCCCGGCACGCCGACGCTGACCGTTGCCGCAACCGCCGCCGACGCCGAAATCGCCATTGACGGCATTACCGTGCGCCGGTCGACGAACACCATTACTGATCTTGTCGCCGGCGTCCGGCTCGAACTGCGCAAGGCCGCGCCCGGCGTGCCGGTGAGGCTGGCGCCGTCGCGCGATCCCACCGGGCTGCAGGCAGCAATCGGCGACATGGTCGAAGCGTTCAACGCGCTGCAAAGCCTGTCATCGAGCCTGACCAAGGCCGCCGACGCTGAAAATGCCGCGGGTGCGCTTTCTGGCGATAGCACCGCGCGCAGCCTCAAGCAACAACT
>CALDHQ010000497.1 GCA_937894055.1 uncultured Polymorphobacter sp. | reverse complement strand
CAGCCTCAACGTCAAGGGCGCATATCTGGAAGTTTGGGCCGATATGCTGGGATCGGGGTCTGAGTAGCAGCGGAACAGAAAACCTACATAAGAGGGTGAGTGTCGGGTGATGGCGAAGCGGCGCCCTGTGCGAACGGCACTATCTGGGACATTTCAGACATTTGTGGCGGGGCCGCCAAACGGCGGCTTCCGGCAAAAGCTGACGCTCGGGTGTTTGCTCGTGTTATTTCGCCAATTGGCCGCGGGCGGGCTCCAATAAGTGACATTGATTGCGGCCTTAGACTGCTTTGTTGACCCTCGCTCATCGGACAAAGGTCCGGCTTTTGCGAGCTTAAAAGCCGCCGTCCCGATCGGTCATAGCTGCCGAAGACACAAAGGGTCTTGCATCGTGCAAGCCTTCCGCTGCCGGATCGAACGCATCGAGCGTTGCCAAAGCGGGCTTTCGGCACCTCTGCCGCCCTGCAGCGCTTCGAGACCCGCAATCAGCGGTCTTCAAGTGCCCACGATACGGCGGGAGGCTGAGACGCTATCGCTTGCTGCTTCTCGCTATCCATTGGGACCTCGACCAGGCTATCGGCACCTCTGACATGTCCTTCATCAAGTGACGGCGATCTTCTGACCAGTTGCCGCCACAGCCGCGCTGCGTCTTCCGGCAGCATCCAGGCCGCCGGGACGACAACAAGGGTCAGCATCGTCGATGTGATCAGCCCGCCAATCACGATAAAGCCCATCGCGTTGCGCCATTCCGACCCATCGGATGATGCCAAGGCTACCGGAATCATGCCGAAGATTGCGGCGAGTGCCGTCATCAGCACCGGGCGCAGCCGTTCCGGCGCAGCTTGGGCCATGGCGTCGGCGCGCGGCACACCGGATTCGACAAGCTGGTTTGCCCGGTCGACCAACAGGATTCCGTTCTTCATAACAATGCCCATGAGTGCCAGGAGGCCGATCTGCCCGAACAGGCTCATTTCCTGTCCACCGATCAACATCGCCACGAATGCCCCGGAGAAGGATAGGGGCGCCGTCAGCATGATGAGGAAAGGCTGGCCGAAGCGGTCGAACTGGCTGGCAAGCACGATGTAGAGTGCAATGAGCGCAAGCAAGAAGGCAAAGCCGATTGCGATCGCGGTCTCCGCCATGCGCCGCGCCTGCCCTTCCACCACCAGCTCGATGCCGGGGGGCGGTGGATTGGCGGCAATGATCGCGTCCATTGCTTCCACGGCGGCGCCGAGGGACACACCGGTCGCACTGTTGGCGAGCACCGAGACCTTGCGGGCGCGGTCCTGGCGGTCGATCTGCACTGGGCCGGTGCCGATCCTTGGATCGGCCACTTGGCCCAGATCAATAAGGCGCCCCTCAAGGCTTCGGGTTTGCAGAATGGCCACCGCATCGAGCGACTGGCGCTGTGCCTCTTCCAGCCGGACCCTGACGTCATGGCGCCGCCCGCCCTCCTCGAAGGTCCCGGCTTCCACCCCGCCGAGGAGAATCCTGGTGGTGTTCGCAAGGTCACGTGCCGATACGCCGAGATCGGCAGCACGCGTGCGATCGATGCGGAGTTGCAATTCCGGCCGGCCGCCTTCGTAACTGGAGCGGACGTCGGCGAATTCGGGGCGCGATTTCATCGCCGCCGCCAGCCGGGCCGCATAGGCTTCGGCTTGGGCCAGATCGCGACCCATGATAACCTGTTCGATAGCGGCCTGCCCGATGCCACCACCCGAAACCCATGGGACTTCGGCGGCAACAACCTCGGTTGCCTCGGGAAGTGCCTGCCGCAACGCGGCGCGCGCCTGATCCATCACTACCATCTGGTGGGTCGACCGTCCCTGCTTGGGCGTGATTGCGACGTAGAGTTCAAGCTCGTTGCTGCGCTGGCGGCTGCCGGCCCCCACCGTGACAAACACCAGCTCGACATCGTCAATTCCGCGCAGTGCCGCATCGGCGCGTGCTGCCGCTCGGCGAGACCCTGCGATGCCGGTTCCCTGTGGCAGCTTGACCGTGGCAAGAAACTCGCTGCGATCGGTAGATGACATGAAGGTGGAAGGCACCATTGAGGCGGCGACGCCGCCGACCACGAGGCTGCCCAGCGCGATTGCCATCACCAGCAGACGACGCTGGAGCGCCCAACGCACAATACGCCCGTAGCGTCGCTCGGTCGATTGGTGGAACTCTTCGATGCGCGACAGCCATGCCCCACCATGATCACCCGCCTTGAGCAGCCGGGCTGCCAGCATCGGGGTTAGCGTGAAGGCGACCAGCAGCGACACGCTGACCGAAAAGACAATGGCGAGGCCGTACTGAAAGAAGAATCGACCGACGATGCCTTCCATGAAGGCGATGGGCACGAACACCGCAAGCGTGGCAAAGGTGCCGGCCAGCACGGCGAGTGCCACCCTCTTGGTGGCGGCAAAGGCGGCGTTCCGGGGATCGGCACCCCCGTCGATGTCTCGCTGGATTGCCTCAGTTACCACGATGGCGTCATCGACCAGCAGGCCGATCGCCACTGTGAGTGCCAGCAGTGTCATCATGTTGATGGTGAGATCGAACGCACCGAACGCGATGAATGTCGCTACCAGCGATGTCGGGATTGCGAGCGTGACGATGATGGTCGCACGCCAGCTCAACAGGAAGAAGAAGGTGACGAGAACGACCAGCACGATCGCCACGGCAATCTCGAACTGCACGTCGCCGATCGAGGATTCGATGAAGCGGGAGGTGTCGCGGGCGATCACCATCTCAACGCCCGCGGGTGCAGTTTTCGAAAGCTGTTCCACTTCGGCGCGGATGGCCCGCGCAACCTCGACCGTGTTGCGCCCCGACTGCCGCCTGACTTCGAGCGCGACCCCGGGTGTACCGTTCAACTGCGCAAAGCTACGCTCGTCCTGCTGGCCATCCTCGATCCGGGCAATGTCACGGACCCGCACGGCGGCACCGTTGGGTTGCCAGAGAATGACGAGCGCGCCGAATTCTTCGGGCGTGCGCGCCTCGGCCATGGTCCGCGCGCCCAATTCGCGCTCCGCTCCGCCGATCTCTAGCCGGCCGCCCGGCAGTTCGGCATTGCCACCGCGCACGGCCCGGACCACATCGTCTGCCGTGACACCGACGGCGCGCATACGGGTGGCATCGAGCCAGATCCGCATCTCGCGTTCGCGCCCGCCGGCCAGAGTCACAGATCCGACACCTGGGACGCGCTGGATGCGTTCCTTCACCACCTCGTCCGCATAAGTCGTAAGTTCCCGGATCGGCATGTCGCCAGACAGCATGATCGACAGGATCGGGCTCGCATCGGGATCGACCTTCTCGACCACAGGCGGGTCGGCGTCGGTGGGCAAACCGCGCAGCGCGATGCTCACCTTGTCGCGCACGTCCTGCGCTTTCACGTCCCCGTCTTCCCCGAGCTCGAATTCCAAGAAGATTTGCGAAAGTCCCTCCGCACTGACTGACCGCATCTGGCGCATGCCGGAAATGCTGTTCAGTTCTTCTTCGAGAACGTCGCTCACTTCGGTCTCGATGGTGCCGGGCGCAGCGCCTTCGAGCGAGGTGCTGACGGAGACATAGGGAAACTCGACCCGGGGAAAGAGATCGACCCCTAGCCGGGTGAAGTTGATGAGACCGAGCACGACCAGCGCGCCAATCATCATGGTAGCGAAAACAGGTCGCCGGATCGAGACATCGGCAAGCCACATGACTGTTCTCCTACCTGCTGCCCGGCGCGCTGGCGGCCGCAGGGCGCGATCCCGCGTCTGTTGCACGGACCCGGACCTTCATGCCGTCGGCCAGTGTCGTGGGCGGATCGAGGATCACGCGGTCGCCCGCCGCCACGCCCTCGACGATCCGAACCCGGTCAAGATCGACATCTGCCGTCTTCACGGCACGCCGCCGCGCAACGTCACCGATCAGTACAAACAGATGCGGATTTGCGCTTTCGCCGCGAAGCGCGCGACGCGACACAACAATGGCATTGACCGGATCGATGAGAATTTCGGCAACGACCGAAACGCCGCTGCTGATGGCGTAGTCGGGATTGCGAACCGGCAGCCGCACTTCAACGGTCCGAGACCTGGGATCGATGAAATCGTTGATGATGAACACTTCGCTCGGCAACGCCCCGGCCTGACCGGTGATGAACAGGCGCGCCGGCTGTCCCTTGCGCAGTTCTGACACCCGTGCCTCGGGCACGGCCACGATCGCTGCCACCACGCGCAATTCCTGAAGCTGCAGCGCGGATGACTGCCCACCCATGGAAAAACGGCTGTTCAGAAACATGCCTTCATCCACCATGCGCTGCGTGACGACACCGTCATAGGGCGCGCGAAGCACCGTATCCGACAGCGCCTGGCGAGCGGTCGCCAACGCCGCTCGCGACTGATCGCGGCGCGCCCGTGCCACGTCGCGCGCGGCCTCTGCCTCATCCAGCCGGGCGGCTGGCGCAAAACCGCGCTCCTTCAGTTGGAGCACCCGCTCGAAGGCCCGCTCGGTCTGCACCACTTCGGCGTCGGCAACACGAAGTGCGGCCTCCGCCTCGCTGGCCCGCCGCTGATAATCGGCCTGCCGGATACGCAGCAACGGTTGCCCCCGGGTCACACGATCTCCGACGCGGACAAACACGCGATCGACCGGCCCCTCGACAAGGGCGGTCACGTTGCTTGTCTGCATTGCGGCAACCGTCCCCGATGCCCTTATCGGCGTAGACACTTGTTCGGCACGCGCCAGAACAACCTGAACATCGATGGATTGCGGGGCGGCCACCGGCGCATCGTTGGACTTTGGTTCGTCCGAGCAGCCAAAAAGTGCCCATGCAGCGGCACCCAACAGACCAAGGAGCGGAATGCGCTTGAATGTGCGGGAAAGCTCAAGCACTCAGATAGGCCCCGCGACCAGACGCCAGCAGATCGCCCGCCTCGGTCTCGACAAGCGTATCGGCAACACTCAGGCGCTTTCCCAGCTTGACCACCCGACTGCGGGCCAGGATCCGGCCCGCCAGCGCAGGACGATGATAATCGACCCGAAGGTCGGCGGTCGCCTGCGCCAGTCCGCCGGCCGCCAGCACCGCATACAAGCCACCAAGGTCAACGAGAGAGGCGAGTACGCCACCATGTGCCGCGCCGAGCGCCGGGTTCGACACCAGTTCGTCGCGCCACGGCATGGCAATCACGATGCCGCCGTGCGATGCCGAGAGCAGCTCGAGGCCAAGCCAGCGATGGAAAGGGGCAATGTGGAGCGCCGCCTGAAGTCCATCGAGCGTCGTGAGCGCACTCCTGTCAACGGTCATGCAAATCCTCTTATTGACTGATCGGTGTCCTGCAGGAAGGTCAGGATGGCATCGGCAAAGGCATCATTGCGATCGCCCACGACCATATGTCCGGCACCCGCAATGTCGGTGAAGCGGGCGTGTGGCACGAGGTCCAGGAAAGCTGCCGCTCCTTCTGGCGAAACGAGATCACTTGATCCTCCGCGGATCAGATGCACCGGGCAGGCGAGCCGCCGCGCTGCTTCGGCAAGCCGTTCCATGCGAGCCTCCCCCCTGCTCGACATCACCGAAGTGATGAAGCGGGGATCCCAGTGCCAGCGCCAGCGCCCATCCTGCCCCTTCCGCACATAGGGCGCGATCCGCTCGGCCGTCGTCCGCCGCCCCTCCCGGGGGCGATAACTGTCAACAATCTCGGCAGCCTCTTCCGCCGAGGCGAAGCCGGTTTCGAGATGCGCCGCCATGAAGCCCATCACCCGTGCGACTCCTGCCGGCTCCATGTTGGGCGCAATATCGACCAGGGTTAGCGACGCAAAGCTGCCCGGCCTGATTTCACCTTCGGCAATCAGACCGGACAGCCCGCCCAGCGAGGCACCGACCAGAGCGGGGGGCGTTCCCAAGGCATGCGCCACGCAAAGAAGATCGTCGGCAAAATCCTCGATCCGATAGTGGCCAGACGACGACCATTGGCTTTCGCCATGGCCGCGAAGATCTATCGCGATGGCCCTCAGACCAGCAGCTGCCAGCCTTTCCTGTGTCCGGCGCCAGCTGAGCCTGGTCTGCCCGCCGCCATGTGCCAAGATAACAGGTAGGGCGTCGTCAACGCCCATCGTATCAGCCGCCAGTGTCTGTCCCTCGGCTCCCGTAAACTGGATTTGCTTCACCGCCTACGCCTCATTCTGTAAACCGTCTTACATTATCTCATCTTGCCATCCAGTCAATTCGGCAGCTAACTCCAAGGATGCCAAGTCGTAGCGCCTATACTGGCTCAGCAGCAGCCGCTCCTTTGGTGACCGACCGTGACGAGATCGTGTTCCTGATGGAGGAGCTCACCCGCACATTGCGGCAGGCGTTCGAACGGCGTATCGCGCAGACGGGGCTCACGCGAACCCAATGGCGCATGCTCGCTTACCTTCTGAGGTGCGAAGGCGTGTCGCAGTCCGAACTGGCACGTCTTCTCGATCTCGAGCGCGCCACGATCGGCCAGGCGATTGACAGGCTGGAAGAGCAGCGACTAGTCGAACGGCGCCCATGCCCGACCGATCGTCGGGTGTGGCAGGTGCATCTCCTTCCCGCAGCTTATGATCTTGTCCCTCTGTTGCGCAAGGAAGCAGACTGGCTGCATGACCTCACATGGAAGGGTCTGACCAACGCAGATGTGGCGACCCTCAAAACACTGCTCGACTGTATCGGTAACAACCTTTCGTCCGTTCCTGAAGTACTGGAACGGGACTGACGAGAAAATTTACTTCCATCGGAACTTGATCCGGTAGTGCAATCGGTTCAAAGCCTATACTGGGCTTACACGGTGAACGGGTTCCCTATTCGGTCAGTTGTTGTCTGACAAAGGATCGCCTGCCTCTGGGCAAATCATTTCGGACGACCGCAATGGCACGCCGAGAGCCAAGCCGTTCCACCACGTTCGAATGGCCGGTTCCGGAAGGAGTTGCCTTCTAAGAACCGATCGAGGAATAGCTTGAATTGGGTCGGTAGCAGCCGAGCCGCCTGTCCAACAAACCGCCGTTTGTTGTGATGGAAGCGAGCGTAGGCCACAGCGCTGCGGCACGCGTCATATTCTCACATCAACCCGTCCATAAACCTGTAGCCAGTAAACCCCGTGGTATGTAGATTTCTGTGCGGAGGCAAAATTGGCCATGCTAATCGGGTACATGCGCGTGTCGACGGGGGAGCAGAGCCTCGATCTGCAACGCGACGCGTTGGAGCGCGCAGGATGCGAGCGGGTGTACGAAGATGTGTGCTCAGGCCGCGCCACCGAGCGACCAGGCTTGGCCCAAGCGCTCGAGGTCGCGCGCGACGGCGACGCCCTGGCGGTGTGGAAGCTAGACCGTATCGGCCGCTCGTTGCCGCATGTCGTCGGACTGGTCGGCGACCTGCAGAAGCGCGGTGTCGGGCTGAAGGTGTTGACTGGCGACGTCGACACCACCACCGCGACCGGGCGCCTCGTGTTCGGCATCTTTGCGACGCTCGCAGAATTCGAGCGCGATCTTATTCACGAACGTACCATGGCGGGTCTGGCCGCAGCCCGCGCCCGGGGTCGCGCCGGCGGGCGCCCGCGTGTGATGACAAAGCAGAAGCTGAAAGCGGCCATGGCGATGATGGCCGATCGTGAAAACGCTGCGCGCGATGTTGCAAAGCAGCTCGGCGTCTCGGTGTCGACGCTCTACGCCTACGTCGACGCCAAGGGGCAGCCTCGTGAGCTGGCAGCTCCGCTGCTGGGCAAACGCGCAAAACCCACGGGCGCGATCTAGACGCTCGATGCCGGTCGGCTTCCTCTCCGATGAGCAGGCAAGCCGGTATGGGCGTTTCCTCGGCGACCCCACCCCCGACCAACTGGCGCGGCATTTCCACCTCGATGATGCCGACCGCGCCTTTGTTGGCGAGCATCGCGGTGATCACAATCGTCTTGGCGTCGCGGTTCAGCTCGGCTCGATCCGGTTGCTCGGCACCTTCCTCGAAGATCCGGGGCTGACACCTGCATCGGTGATCCGCTTCGCCGGCGACCAGTTGGCTATGACGGGTTTGACCGAACTGATGGCGACCTATGTCGCGAGTGCCGGACGGTGGCGCCATGGCCCGCGCATTCGCGAGCGCTACGGCTATCGCCTGCTGACCGATTTCGGCGTGACCTTCCGGCTTCACCGCTTCTTGTACGCGCTGTGCTGGACAGGCACCGATCGGCCTTCGACCCTATTCGATCGGGCTGTCGCTTGGTTGCAGGCTGCCAAAGTCGTCCTCCCCGGGATCTCGGTGCTCGAACGCGCGGTCGCGAGGGTGAGGGCCCGCATGCACGCATACCTGCATCGGCGCCTGACCGAGACGCTCACGGCCGAGCAGCGTGAACGGCTCGACCGCTTGGTGGCCGTGCCCGCAAACGAACGCCAAAGTCCGCTCGATCGGCTGCGTGACGGGCCTTACATGCAGAGCGGTCCGGAGATCAGCCGCGCCATTGCGCGCCTTACCGAAATCCGTGCCCTCGCAAAGGGCCTTCCAGATCTCGACCGCGTGCCGCCGGGTAAGGCAGCCGCGCTTGCGCGGTTCGCTTCGGCGGCGCGCGCCCAGGCGGTATCGCGCCTGCCGGACGATCGCCGCGCCTCGACGCTGGTTGCATTTATCCGCTCGCTCGAAGCGAGCGCCAGCGACGACGTTATTGATCTTTTCGACGCGGTATCGACGACCATGTTTGCTCGCGCCCAGGCCGTATCGCGGGAAGCAAGGATGCGGTCGCTCCGCGATCTTGATGCGGCCGCGCTCAAGCTTCGCGCTGCCAGTGTCGTGTTGCTGGACGAAGCCACTGTCGATGCCGATGTCCGGGCGGCAGTCTTCGCGTTGGTCGACCCAGAAGCGCTCGCGGCCGCGATCGAGCGCATCGGTGCCCTCGCGCAGCCTGTCGATGACATATACTTCGTCGAGCTTCGTGGGCATCAGCGCCGGATCAGCTACCTGCCAACATTGCTGGCTGGCCTTGAACTCGATGCAGCGCCGGCGGGCAAGCCGCTGCTCGATGCCATCGCGTTTTTGAAGGTCGTTCACGCGGGCGGTAAACGTCCAGGACCGCCACCGACTGCCTTTGCTCCGAAAAGCTGGGCGAGACAGTTGCGGAATAAGGACGGCACGCTTGATCTGGTCGGATATCGGCTCTGCATCCTTGACCGGCTGCGCCACGCGATCCGCCGGCGCGACATCTTTCCGGTCCGATCGCTGCGATATGCCGATCCGCGCAAGGGCCTGCTTTCCGGGGCAGCATGGGAGGCAGCGCGAGCAGTGGTCTGCCGGACCGTCGGCGTATCGGCGTCATCTGACGATGAGCTCGACGCCCTCGCGCGACGGCTCGACCTTGCCTATCGCGAGACCGAAGCACGCCTGCTAGCCAACTCGGCGGTGACGATCAACCGGTCGGAGCACGGAGCGGACCTCTCCCTCGAACCCTTGGACAAGATCGACGATCCACCGAGCCTGATCGCTCTGCGTGCCGCGATCGATGGACTACTGCCCCGGCTCGATCTGCCCGAACTCATCTTGGAAGTTCACGCACGTACCGACTTTGCCGCAGCATTCACGCACGCCAGCGAAGGCGCGGCGCGAGCCGAGGATGTCGCCACTACGATCTGTGCGGTACTCGTTGCCGAGGCGACCAACACCGGCTTCGAGCCACTTGTCCGATTGGACGCGCCGGCGCTGCGTCGGTCACGGCTGAGCTGGGTCAAGCAGAACTTCCTGCGTGCCGACACCCTGACCGCCGCAAACGCCATGCTTGTCGCCGCCCAGAATGCGATCCCGCTGGCCCATGAGTGGGGCGGCGGCGAAGTCGCGTCCGCCGACGGGCTGCGTTTCACGGTACCGGTGCGCACGATCCATTCGGGGCCGAACCCGCATTATTTTGGTCAGAAGCGGGGCGTGACCTGGTACAATCTCGCCTCCGACCAGTTCACCGGACTTAATGCCGTGACGGTGCCCGGCACGCTGCGCGACAGCCTCAATTTGCTCGCCGTGGTTCTCGAGCAGGAAACCGAGCTTTCCCCGACCGAAATCATGACCGATACCGCCGGCTATACCGACACGGTCTTCGGCATCTTCCATCTCCTCGGCTACCAGTTCAGCCCACGTCTTGCCGATATCGGCGGCGCCCGGTTCTGGCGCATCGATGGCAAGGCTGATTATGGCGCGCTCGACGAGCTCGCCGCGCACCGCATCAACGTCAAGCTCATCGCCGAGCACTGGGACGACCTGCTGCGCCTGGCCGGTTCGCTGAAGCTTGGTGTTGTCCGTGCCGCCGGGATCACGCGGACGCTGCAGACCAACGACCGTCCGACCAAGCTGGCGCGGGCGCTTCAGGAGTTAGGCCGTCTCGCCAAGACGCTCTACATGCTGCGCTTCATTGACGACGAGAGTTACCGCCGCCGCATTCTGGTCCAGCTCAATCGCGGCGAAGGTCGCCACCAGCTCGCGCGGATCATCTTCCACGGCAAACGCGGTGAATTGCGGCAGCGCTATCGCGAAGGCCAGGAAGATCAGCTCGGCGCGCTCGGTCTCGTCGTTAATCTCGTCGTCCTGTGGAACACGATCTACATGGATGCAGCGCTCGATCGCCTCCACGCCGAAGGCTTCGACGTCCGGCCAGAGGACGTCGCCCGGCTGTCACCGCTCGGCTTCAAGCATATCAACATGCTCGGCCGCTACGCCTTCACGCTACCGGAGACCGTGGCGCGTGGGGAACTCAGGCCGCTTCGTGACCCGAATGCCGCCGGCATCGACGATGCGTGACCCATATCCTTGTGTAGGTTTTCTGTTCCACTGCTACTCAGACCCCGATAGCAGCAACCACACTGTCCCAGTGATCGGGCCGTATGCCTTCGACAGCCCAC
>CALDHQ010000496.1 GCA_937894055.1 uncultured Polymorphobacter sp. | reverse complement strand
AAGCGGACAGGCTCGCATCGGCTCTGGCCGCAGGCACCGACCCCGTCAAAAGCCTGTTCGGACCGCGCGGGGTACTGGCTTCGGATTGGACGCCGACCGACGCGGATTGCGCGGCGATTGCGGGGCTGGGCAGTTGAACCAGCGCGCGCAATCTGAGAGCTCCGCTTGATCCGGGGCCAGCTGTCAGGGCGCAAGCGGGCAAATCAGGTCGCGCGGCGGCCTGCTGGGAAGATGGTCGTGGATCGCGGCCATGCACGGCTCGATCGGGCTCGGTTCCAGCCTGTCAACCCTGAGCCGGCTTATTCGCCAAAGTGCGGCCGGTTCCACGCGAACCCATCGGGCTGGTTTCGATCCGCGAGCGCCCCTTGGCCTTCGCCAGGAACAGCGCCAGTTCTTCGTCGGTGATGTCGGTATAGACAGCCATGGCGCGGGGATGCGGGAGCGGCGGCTGGCGGTCAAGGGGGCGAGGGGTGGCCCCCCCCGGCCCTGCGGGGCCGGGTGTCGCAGTCTGGCGGGGGGCACCGCCCGTCCGTCCATCAATGCGCGAAGCCGCCGTAATGGCCCTGCGAAAACACCAGCGGCGCACCGGCGCTGATTAACGTCGACATCAATTCGATGCCATCGGCCGCCCGGCCTTCGGCGAGCACCTGCCTCACCGAAGCGGCGCGGCAGATCGGCGCCACCGGCGGCAGCGAGATCCGCGTCGGCGAGATCATCGATGTCGAAGAAGGCAATGGCGGCTACCGCTTCCGGCTGATGCTCGTCGGCGTCTATCCCGACGCAACGCGCAACATCCCGATGTATTGCCGTGCGACGCCCGACAAGATCGTCGAGCTGACTTTCGGCTAGGCAAAATGCGGGGCAGCCAGTTGGTTGCCCCGCAAGAGCCTCCGGTGGGCAGAGCTGCGCCCTGCACCCGACAATTGGGTGCAGGGACGAGTCCCTGCCCGCCGGAGGCTCTTCACGTCTGGCTCGGGTCGCCGGTAAACACGATTGTCAGCCAGCGTTCGGGGCCGGGGTCGCCGATGGCATCACCGAGCTCATGGCGGATGCGGTCGAATTCGGCGATGTCGCGGATCGGATGGCCGGGCGGCACGACGATGTAGATTTCGATGAAGCGGGCGCGGCCGACCTTGGCGACATAGCTGGTGAAGCTGGCGAAGCCGTAGCGGCCGACGGCTTCGGCGACGATTTCACGGACATCGGCGTCATAGGCGGGCGGGGTGATGCCGAAGATTTCGGCGAACGCGCGGCGTGCGGCCAGCAAGGGAATCGGCAGCAGCAGCAATGCCAGCGCCGCGAGCACCGCCGGATCGACATAGGGTATGAAGCGTTCGAAGCGCGTGCCCGCCATCGCCACGCCGGCAGCAAAGGCGATGAGCAGCGCTGCGGTGATCAGCCCCGACATCAACCAGCTATGCGCCTCGAGGTCGACCAGTTCGGAGTCGATGCGCGTGTTGGCACGCCGCTCGACCGCGTACATGGCAAAGCAGATGACCGACACGACCGCGGCATAGACCAGCGCTGGGCCGAACTCGATCTCGGTGCCGCCTGCCAGTACCGCCATGACTGCGTTGAAGAAGGCATAGCCGTACAGCAGCACCAGGATGCAGCTCTGCAGCCCGAGCACCAGCGGTTCGAAATGCCAATAGCCGAACTGGTAGCGGCGGTTGCCCTCGCTGACCAGCAGCCGCGCCACCGACAGCGTCACCGCGCCCATCACCGCATCGATGATCGAGAACATCCCGTCGAACAGGATCGACATCGACCCCGACACCAACCCGACGATGATCCCCGAAACTGCCACCAGCGCGGTCAACACCATCGACAGCGTCAGCAACCGCGTTTCAATGCGGCTGCGCAGATGCAAGGCGCGATTCGCGCGCGTTGAACTCATTGGAGACTGCCCGGTTTGCCCATTGCGACATTCAAGCTGAATGGCGGGGTAAAGGGAAGGGCCTCCGGCGGGCAGGCGTGAGGCCTGCACCCAAATATTAGGGCTGAGTCATTCCCGCGCAGGCGGGAATCCATTCGGCGCCGAAGATGGATTCCCGCCTGCGCGGGAATGACGATGTTCTTTCTTCAATCGGGTGCAGGCCTCAGGCTTGCCCGCCGGAGGCCCTTAAACGTTGAACCTGAAGTTCAGAATGTCACCGTCTGCCACGACATAGTCCTTGCCTTCCGACCGGAACTTGCCGTGTTCGCGCGCCCCGGCTTCGCCGTTGAAGGCGACATAGTCGTCGTAGGCGATGGTTTCGGCGCGGATGAAGCCCTTTTCGAAGTCGCTGTGGATGACGCCGGCGGCGGCGGGGGCGTGCGTGCCCTTTTCGATCGTCCAGGCGCGGGTTTCCTTGGGGCCGGCGGTGAAATAGGTGATCAGGTGGAGCAGGTCGTAGCCGGCGCGGATGACGCGCGCGAGGCCGGTTTCGGTGAGGCCGAGTTCGGCGAGGAAGTCGGGCCGGTCGGCGGGGTCCATCTGGGCGATTTCGGCTTCGATGGCGGCCGAGATGACGACGGCGCGCGCGCCTTCGGCTGCGGCCTTGGCGAAGACCTTTTCGGAGAGCGCATTGCCGGTCGAAGCGGACGCTTCCTCGACGTTGCAGACATAGAGCACCGGCTTGGCGGTGAGCAGTTGCGCCTGCGCGAAGACGCGGTGCTCTTCCTCGTCCTTGGGCACCGTCAGCCGCGCCGGCTTGCCGTCGCGCAGCAGCTCGAGCGCCTCGCCGAGCACGCGCGCCGCGACCTTGGCTTCCTTGTCGCCCTGCGTGGCTTTCTTGGCGAACGCCGGGACGCGCTTTTCGAGGCTTTCGAGGTCGGACAGCATCAGCTCGGTCTCGACGGTTTCGGCGTCGGACACCGGATCGATCTTGCCTTCGACGTGCGTGACATCGTCATCGACGAAGCAGCGCAGCACGTGGACGATGGCGTCGGTTTCGCGGATGTTGCCGAGGAACTGGTTGCCCAGCCCTTCGCCCTTCGACGCGCCGCGCACCAGGCCGGCAATGTCGGTGAAGCCGAGCTGGGTTTCGATGATCTTCTGCGATCCGGCGATCTTGGCGATTGCCTCCATGCGCGGGTCGGGCACCGGCACGTTACCGACGTTGGGCTCGATCGTGCAGAACGGGTAGTTGGCGGCCGCTGCCGACGCGGTCTGCGTCAGCGCGTTGAACAAGGTCGATTTGCCGACATTGGGGAGGCCGACGATGCCGCAACGAAAACCCATTTCAAGTCCTTAGTCAGAGTCGGAGAAGCGCCTCCGGCAGGGCAGGGCTGAGCCCTGCACCCGATTGTTGGGGGCTCTTACTCGTTTGTCAGGCGCAACGCGACATCGTTGACGAAGCGTGCGTCGTCGCCCTTTACCAGCCATTCGGCTTCGGCGGCTACCGCGCCGAGCAGGTCGGCGAGGTCGTCGTGTTCGGCCTTGGCAAAGTTGCCGAGCACATGGCCCGTCACGCGGTCCTTGTGTCCCGGATGGCCGATGCCGAGCCGGACGCGGCGATAGTCGGGGCCGATGTGGCTGTCGATCGAACGGATGCCGTTATGGCCGGCCGCACCCCCGGCGAACTTCACCCGCACCTTGAACGGCGCGAGGTCGAGCTCGTCGTAGAACACCGTCAGCGCTTCGGGGCCGAGCTTGTAGAAGCGCAGCGCCTCGCTGACCGAACGGCCGCTTTCGTTCATGAACGTCGCGGGCTTGAGCAGCAGCAGCTTTTCGCCGCCGATGCGCCCTTCGGCGGCCCAGCCCTGAAAGCGGATGCGCCACGGGTCGAACCGGTGCACTTCGGCAATCGTGTCGACCGCCATGAAGCCGATGTTGTGACGGTGCAGCGCATAGGCAGCACCCGGATTGCCGAGACCGGCGAAGACAAGCATCGCTGATGGTCCCGGCTGTTCCGTGTCGCCTTAGGCGGCCGGTGCTTCCGCAGTGGCCGCTTCGTCGGTCTCGCTGCGCAGCGCCGACGGCGCGATCAGCGTGGCGATGGTGAAGTCGCGGTCGATCACCGGCTTGACGCCTTCGGGCAGCGTCACGCTCGAAATGTGGATCGAATCGCCGACATCCTTGCCGGCAACGCTGACGTTGAGCTGGTCGGGGATCGAATCCGCCGGGCAGATCAGTTCGACTTCGTGACGGACGACGTTGAGCACGGCGCCCTTCTTCATGCCGACCGACTTGTCTTCATCGGTGAAGTGCACCGGCACCATGACGTGGATGACCGCGTTCGCCGCAAGGCGATAGAAGTCGACATGGATCGGGCGGTCGGTGACCGGGTGGAACTGGACGTCGCGCGGCAGGGTGCGCTCGACAGCGCCGCCGAGTTCGATCTCGACGACCGAATTCATGAAATGGCCGGTGTGCAGGTGCTTGGTCAGCGCCTTTTCCTCGACGTGAATCGTGACCGGGGCCAGCTTGTTGCCGTAAATCACGGCGGGGACTCGACCAGTCAGACGAACAGCACGGGAGGCTCCCTTGCCAGCCCGTTCGCGCATCTCGGCCGAAAGCTTCAGCGTTTCGCTCATTGTGCTTTCTCCATAGCAAAAACCCTGCGCGCCTCCAGGGATGCGGGCGCAGGAAGCGGGGGCTATAGGGGCAGCGGCGCGTCAAAGCAAGCAAGTTGCGCCGGTGGCGCCTGCGGTCAGGGAATCCGATCGACCTTGATGCCCTTGGCCTCAAGCATCGTCTGGACGCTGTCGGGACCTGCCAGATGTCCGGCGCCGACCGCCACGAAGATCTTGCCGGGGCGCTTCATCACGCCTTCTATCCATGCCGCCCAGCGTGCGTTGCGCTGCTGCACCAGCCGCGCCAGCAGTTCGGGCGTGGTGCGCAGTTCCTTGTCGGCGTTGGCGCCGATGGCGTCGGTGTTGCCTGCCAGCCAGTCGGCGACCAGCTTTTCGGCGTCGGCGCGCGCCGTACTCATGTCGTCGAGAGTCGCCACCAGCAGCTTGCGCTGGTCGGCTTCGGTCAGCGTATCGAAATAGCCGAGCTGCTGCTCGATGGTTTCGAGCCCGACAATCGGCTTATTGGCGGTGCGGGCGCGTTGCATCAGCAGCGTATCGGCACCGTGCGTGGCGTCGAAGCCCGCACTGTCGATCAGCCGGTCGCTCAGCGAGATCGCCGCCAGCCAGGTGCGCATGCGGTCGAGCGCGGCAATCGGCAGCTTGGCTTCGTCGACGGCCTTGAACAGCGCGGCGCGGCGGTCCGTGGGCACGCGGTCGGCGAGCAGCGGCAGCCCCGACTGGATGCCCAGCGCCTCGACGGCGCGCGCCACGACATAGGGGTCGTCGGGAATATCGACTTCGACAACCAGCGTGTCGGCGGCGTCAAAGGCATCGAGAATGCGCGGCGATTGCCACGTCGCGGTCGCGGGCAGTTCGTGGATCGTCCCGAACAGGATGACTTCGGTGTCGCTGTCATGCACGCGCCACATCGCCGGAGCAGATTGGGCCGGGGCAGCTTGGGCCGGCACCGCGAGCGCCGCGGCAAGCCACAGAACCATGAATTTCAAAAGCATGGCGCGGG
>CALDHQ010000495.1 GCA_937894055.1 uncultured Polymorphobacter sp. | reverse complement strand
TCGCCTTGGCCAACGCGTGGGGCGGGCCCAAGCTTGACCCCGTAGCCACGACTAATCACGCCGGGTTTCCAACCCAGGGCAGCTAGTTGCTTGACCAAGGCGATCACCACGGGTGTTTTACCGACCCCGCCCACGTAAATATTACCGACCACGATGACCGGCACGGGGGCGCGGTAAACCTGGCTGCCGGCTCGTTGGTACCATCGGCGTTTAGCAAACACATAGCAAAGCGCGAGGCAAGACGCCGGCCACAGTAATCTAGCCCACAGGCCGCGCTTTTGCCATTGCTGATGCAACCAACCGGCTGTTGCGCTCTGTAGGGTAACCGTCTTCAATCGCTCGCCTGCGTGGCGAAATGAACGCGCGTGATCCCGGCCTGACGTGCGGCCTGCATACCAGTGATCACCAGTTGGTGCGTGGCACTGGCGGCGGCTCGAATCAAGACGGTAGGCTCTTGTTGCCCCTCACTGGCTTGTCGTAACGCAGCGGTGAGCGAGGCAAGATCAGGGTTCTGGAGCAACACTGCGTTGACGGCAAAGCGCCCGGATTCGTGAATGCTCAGTTCAATCGCTTGTACGGACTGCGTCTGGGCGCTTGCCTGCGGCAAAGTGATGGCCAACGCCTGGTGGCGCATAAAGGTGGTGGTTGCAGCCAAAAATATCAACATGACCAGCAGCACATCAATCAGCGGGATGAGATTGATTTCTAGGGGATCGTGATCGGGTGTGCGAAAGTGCATCTGTATCAGCCTTCAGTTTCGCAGGCTATCGCGTAAGCGTCGGGCTGACTGCTCGAGGCGCAGCATGAGACCTTCGACGTGCGATTTAAAGTAACGGTGCGCAATCAAGCAGGGCACCGCAATTAGGATGCCTAAGCCGGTGTTGTAAAGCGCAATTGAGATGCCTCGCGCGAGTTCTGTTGGGTCAGAGCCATCGGGGCGATAGGCTGCAAAAATTTCGATCATGCCGACCACAGTCCCAAACAGCCCCATCAGCGGTGCAACGGTGGCAATCATGGCTAAACCCGGAAGGTAACGGTTTAACGAATAGGCGACATCTTGGGCCACGTCCTCGACACTGCGCCTGAGTTCGGCGTCGGGCAGGTCTCGGTGCTGTAAGAGTTGCGCCAAGACTCGCCCGAGAGCCGACGAGGCCCTGAGCTTTGCGATGGCTTGGGCGTCATCTTCCTGAGCACGAACCAGTTGTATCACCTGGGTTGTGAGTTCGGGTGGGGCGATGCTGCGTGTTTGCAGGCTGAGCAGGCGTTCGATGATGATGGCAAGCGCTGCCACAGAAAGAGCCAAAAGAGGCCAAATGGGCCAACCGGCCTGAGTAACGATCGATAACAAAACAAACCTCGCGTGTGGAGGGGGCAGAATACACGATGACTGAACAGTCATCTTCGTTTCACGGGGTATCATCGTACGAGCCATTGAAGGCGCTTGGCAAGTCGATTTAGGGCGGATAAAACTATCCACAGGAGTTGTGGATAATTCTGTGTGCATCTTTCAAGAACGTGGAAAATACTAGCGTTAAGCGATTTGCTCAAAAAACGATCATCATTTTGTAATATTTTTAAATGTGCTTTGAAAACATAGGGTTGCAAAAAAAAATTGACTTAAAACTACACGTATACAAATAAATTGTTATTTCACAAAGACTTAAATCGAATTTACTTGCGCTGTGGATAGAAACCAAGCCGGAAGCCTTATGACACTTAGAAGTCAAGACACAAATCCCGTAATGAAGCGCGATATCCTAACGGTGGCGCAGTTAAACCAAGCGGTAAGCCATTTGCTTGAAGACAGCTTTGATGCCTGTTGGGTTTGCGGCGAGATTTCTAATTTTACGAACGCCTCGTCTGGACATTGGTACTTCACACTTAAGGATGACTCAGCTTCGGTGCGGGCTGTGATGTTTCGCAGTCGAGCGGCGACGACTGGGTTTACCCCTAAGGCAGGTGATCAGGTCGAACTGCGCAGCCGTACCCGCAAGTGCCTCGACCGACGTGGCGCGATAGTCGACGGCGAGTTGCATCGCCGCAGCATGTTGGCGGGCCACGGCGATATTTTCGGGTGCAGCATCGATGCCGGCGACGGTCGCCCCCATGCGCGCCAGCGGCTCGGTCACCAGCCCGGCGCCGCAACCGATATCGAGCGCGCGCAGGCCCGCCAGCGGCGTGCGGTCGCGCGTGCTGCGCCCGAACTGCCGGCACGCGGCGTCACGGATGTAGCCCAGCCGCAGCGGATTGACGCGGTGCAGCATTGCCGAGCTGCCGGCGGGATTCCACCAGTCGTCTGCGAGCTTGCCGAAGAACGCCGCTTCGGCAGGGTCGATGCTGGTGGCACCGTCAGCAGATGAATTCGACTGCATTGGGGTGTTCCTGCCTTCGGGCGTTGCTTGCCATGTTGCGGCCATCTTTCTATCAGGAGCCGCAACTGTTCAAGCACCCCAATCGCCGCAGAGGAATCGACAGACCACCATGGCGCGTATCGTGATGAAATTTGGCGGCACCTCGATGGCCGGGATCGAACGGATCCGCGGCGTGGCGGCGCGCGTCAAACGCGAAGTCGAAGCCGGCAACGAAGTCGCTGTCGTCGTCTCGGCGATGGCGGGCGAAACCGACCGGCTGGTCGGCTTTTGCCGCGAAGCTTCGGCGCTTGCCGACCCGCGCGAATATGACGTCGTCGTCGCCAGCGGCGAGCAGGTGACGTCGGGGCTGCTGGCGATTGCGCTGCAGTCGGCGGGATTGAAGGCGCGGTCGTGGCTCGGCTGGCAGCTGCCGATTTCGACTTCGGACGCGCACAGTTCGGCGCGCATCCAGGATATCGATACGGCGGCAGTGCTCAAGGCGATGGCCGGTGGCGAAGTCGCGGTCGTGCCGGGCTTTCAGGGCCTGACCGCCGACAACCGCATCACCACGCTCGGGCGCGGCGGTTCGGACACCTCGGCGGTGGCACTTGCGGCGGCGCTCAAGGCCGACCGCTGCGACATCTACACCGATGTCGACGGCGTCTACACGACCGACCCGCGCATCGTGCCGCGCGCCCGCAAGCTCGACCGCATCACCTATGAAGAAATGCTCGAACTCGCCAGCGTCGGTGCCAAGGTATTGCAGACGCGCTCGGTCGAGCTCGCGATGAAGGAAAAGGTTCGCGTCCAGGTGCTGTCGAGTTTCTCGGACGCACCGGGCACCATGGTCGTTGATGAGGATGAAATCGTGGAACAGGAATTGATCGCGGGCGTCGCCTACAACCGCAACGAAGCCAAGGTCACCGTCGTCGGCGTGCCCGACAAGCCCGGCGCCGTCGCGGCGATTTTCGGCCCGCTGGCGGAAGCCAGCATCAACGTCGACATGATCGTCCAGAACATCGCGCACGCGTCGAAGACCACCGACGTCACCTTCACCGTGCCGCGCACCGAACTGGTGCGCTCGCTCGATGTGCTCGCGGCGATCAAGCCCGAAATCGGCTACGCCGAAGTGCTTTCGGATGATGCGGTGGCGAAGATTTCGGTCGTCGGCGTCGGCATGAAAAGCCATGCCGGTGTCGCCGTCACGATGTTCAAGGCGCTCGCCGATCGCGGCATCAACATCCAGGCGATCACCACGTCGGAAATCAAGGTCAGCGTGCTGATCGCCGAGGAATATACCGAACTCGCGGTGCGCGTGCTGCACACCGCTTACGGTCTGGACGCGGCAGCTTGAACCCGACCCCGCACCTCGATGCGCTGATGGCGCGCGGCACCGCGTTCCTCGGCAGCCGCTATGCGATCATGGCGGGCGCGATGAGCTGGGTCAGCGAGCGGAATCTCGTGAGCGCGATTTCGAATGCCGGTGGCTTCGGCGTTATTGCCTGTGGGGCAATGCCGGTCGAACTGCTCGACAAGGAAATCGCTGCGACCAAGGCGCTGACCACCAAGCCGTTTGGCGTCAATTTGATCACCATGCACCCGCAGCTGATCGAGCTGATCGGCGTCTGCGCGCGCCACAAAGTCAGCCACATCGTGCTGGCCGGCGGCCTGCCGTCGGCACCGGCGATGGAGGCGATCAAGGCGTCGGGCGCGAAGCTGATGTGCTTTGCGCCGACCGCGGCGCTGGCGAAGAAGCTGGTGCGCACCGGCGCCGATGCACTGGTCATCGAAGGCTCCGAAGCCGGCGGCCATATCGGCCCGGTCAGCACCTCGGTGCTGGCGCAGGAGATCCTGCCGGTCATCACCGATGTGCCGGTGTTCGTGGCGGGCGGCATCGGCCGCGGCAACGCGATTGCGGCGTATCTCGAAATGGGCGCGAGCGGAGTCCAGCTCGGCACGCGCTTTGCCGCGTGCAGCGAAAGCATCGCGCATCCGGCGTTCAAGAAGGCCTTCATCCGCGCCTCGGCCCGCGAAGCCGTCGCCAGCGTCCAGCTCGACCCGCGCCTGCCGGTGATTCCGGTGCGCGCGCTCAAGAACGCCGGCACCGAAGCCTTCACCGAAAAGCAGCGCGATGTCGCCGCGCGCATCGATGCCGGCGAAATGGATCTGGCGGCCGGTCAGTTGGAGATCGAACATTACTGGGCGGGCGCGCTGCGCCGCGCGGTCATTGACGGCGACATCGAAGGCGGCTCGCTGATGGCGGGCCAGTCGGTCGGCATGGTCACCGCCGAAGTGCCCGTCGCCTATGTCATCGCCGAACTGGTCACCGACGCCGAGGCCGCACTGGCACGGCGCGCCGCATGAACGGCGCGACGTCATGATCGCAGTAACCGCCGCGCGCGAGATTTTGCGGCGCCTGCATGACGTCATGGCGTCAAAGGCCAATGCCCAGGCCAAGCTCAACCAGGTTGTCGGCATTGTCGCCGAGCAGCTGACCTCCGAAGTCGCGTCGATCTATCTGCTGCGCGACGGCGTACTCGAACTTTACGCTACAAAGGGGCTGGCGCAGGACGCCGTCCACGTCACCAAACTGGCGATGGGGCAGGGGCTTGTCGGCACCATTGCTGCCAGCCGCGAGCCGCTCAATCTGGCCGAAGCGCGCGAGCATCCCGACTTCGCCTATCGCCCCGAAACCGGCGAAGACATTTTCCACAGCTTTGCCGGCGTGCCGATCGTGCGCCGCGAATCGTCGGTCGGCGTGCTCTGCGTCCAGCACCGCGAGCCGCGCGAATATGACGATGTCGAGATCGAGGCGCTGCAGACCGTCGCGATGGTGCTGTCCGAACTGATCGCCGGCGCCGGCCTCGTCGATGACGCGCAGGCGGCGCGCGCCCGGGCGCAGGCGACCGGCTCGGTGCGGCTCGGCGGGCTCAAGCTGGTGGACGGGCTGGCGCGCGGCGTTGCGGTGCTGCACCAGCCGCGCGTGGTGGTCGAACATACGGTGGCCGAAGACGTCGAAGCCGCCGCCCGCTGGTACGACCGCGCCGGCCCTGGGGCCCACGGCCGCCTCGCTGCCGCGCGCATCTGCGAGCTCATCGGCTGCCTCGATGGTCCGTCAGAGCGCATTCCGTACGACGTGTTCGACACCGACGAGCTGGCGGCAT
>CALDHQ010000494.1 GCA_937894055.1 uncultured Polymorphobacter sp. | reverse complement strand
CAGATTGATGACGCCGGCGGGGTAGCCCGGGCCGACGGCGATCTTGTCCATGTAGACGTCGGGCGCGTTGAGCAGCGAACCAGATTGCGCCATGGCCATGACGGCGATGGAGCCCGGCATGTCCTTGGCGCAAAGCGTCGTGCCTTCCAGCGGATCGACGGCGATGTCGACCTTGGGCCCGTCGCCGATGCCGATCTCTTCGCCGATGTACAGCATCGGCGCCTCGTCCATCTCGCCCTCGCGCGTGATCGCCTCGCCGGCGGCGGCCACGATTTCGAGGCCGGCCGCGAGAGCAAGGCCACCGTGCTGTTCGTGGTCGCCAAGGTCAGGCCGGACTCGATCAGCACCGCGTCGCCGTCGCGGCGCACCGAGATGTGGTCGAGCGTCTTGACCGGGCTCGCCGACTGGCAATGCGCGCTGCGGAAGGTGGTGAAATCATGCCGCCCGACCAATAGTTGCGCCGCCTCGTGCATCGCTTCGGCGTCGAGCGGCTGCGGCACGCGCCACGCCAGCCCGCGGTCGACGGTCAGCGGCGCGCGGCGGTTGATGATGCGGTATTGATAGCTGCGCGCGATGCAATCGAAACGCGCATGGAATTCGGGGTCGGCGACGGCGCAATCGATGATCGCCACCGGCACTGGCGGCAACTTGGCGTTGATCGCCGCCATCAGGCGGTATGCGGCGATGTCGCGTTCGACATCGACATGCGCGACCATCGCGCGGGCGTGCACCCCGGCGTCGGTGCGGCCGGCGCCATAGACCAGCACGGTTTCGCCGGTCACCGCGTGGATCGCCGCCTCGATGGCGCCCTGGACGCTGGCGCCATTGACCTGCCGCTGCCAGCCGACGAACGGCCGGCCGTCATATTCGATGGTCAGCCGGAAGCGTGTCACGCGGTGTGCATGCCCGGCGTGATGGCCCAGCCGTTGAGCAGTGCTGCGGTTGCCATGGCCGGCTTGCCGGCGCGCTGCACCAGGGTCGGGCGAATGGCATCGATGCCGCACGCCAGCGTCAGCCGGTCATCGAGCACCGTGCCCGGCGTGCCGCGCGCCGCGACGACATCGACGGCGAGCAGCTTGAGGCGTTCGCCGCCGAGTTCGATGAAGGCGCCCGGCGCGGGGTTATAGGCGCGCACCAGGCGTTCGACGACCAGCGCCGGCTGCGTTAGGTCGAGCCGCGCTTCGGCCTTGTCGATCTTATGGGCATAGGTGACGCCGGCTTCGGGCTGCGGCTCGGGGCGCTGCGTGCCGAGCAATGGCAGCGTCTCGACGAGCAGCCGCGCGCCGAGCGTGGCGATTTCGGCGGTGAGCTCGCCGGCGGTCTTGGTCTCGATTTCGATTGCCGCCGAACGCCACATCGGGCCGGTATCGAGCCCGCGCTCCATCTGCATGATCGTCACGCCGGTCGCCAGATCGCCCGCCGCAATCGCGCGCTGCACCGGCGCCGCGCCGCGCCAGCGCGGCAGCAGCGAGCCATGGACGTTGATGCAGCCGTAGCGCGGCGCATCGAGCAACGCCTGCGGCAGGATCAGGCCGTAGGCGGCGACCACTGCGACATCGAGCGTCAGTTCGGCGAACGCCATGACATCGGCCGGGTCCTTGAAATTGACCGGCGTGCGCACTTCGATACCCAACGCCTCGGCGCGGCGCTGGACCGGCGAGGGGCTGAGCTTGTGCCCACGCCCTGCCACGCGCGGCGGCTGGCAATACACCGCCACCACGTCATGCCCGGCCGCGACCAACGCATCGAGCGTCGGCACGGCAAAATCCGGGGTTCCC
>CALDHQ010000493.1 GCA_937894055.1 uncultured Polymorphobacter sp. | reverse complement strand
GACCGCGCGCCCGCGCGGCCGTGGAAACAGCTTGAGCACCGCGGCGGTGATGATGCCAAGCGTGCCCTCGGCGCCGATGAACAGCTCGCGCAGCGCATAGCCGGTGTTGTCCTTGCGCAGCGTGCGCAGCCCGTCCCAGATTTCGCCGTCGGCGGTCACGACCTCAAGCCCGAGGCACAGCGCGCGGGCGTTGCCATAGCGCAGCACCGCGGTGCCGCCGGCGTTGGTCGACAGGTTGCCGCCGATCGTGCACGTCGCTTCCGCCGCGAGACTGAGCGGAAACAACCGGTCGACCGCTGCGGCGGCAGCCTGGACATTGGCGAGGATGCACCCGGCCTCGACCGTCAGCGTGTTGCCGACCGGGTCAACCGCGCGCACCCGGTTCAGCCGTGCGAGCGACAGCACCACCGCATTGCCGCTGGCGTCCGGCGTCGCGCCCCCCGACAATCCCGAATTGCCGCCCTGCGGCACCACCGCGACACCCTGCGCCACGCACCAGCGCACCACGGCGGCGACATCGGCGCTGCTGTCGGGCTGCGCCACCGCCAACGCCTTGCCGGTGTAGCGCCCGCGCCAATCGGTCAGGAACGACGCCATATCGCCCGCATCGGTCAGCAACCGCCCGGCAAAGGCAGCACGCAGCGTGGCAAGGTCGGTTGCGGTCATGCGCAAGGTGTAGCGCGTTTCGGGGCGCGAGCGGTAGAGCCTCCGGCGGGCAGGGGCTTGCCCCTGCACCCGTTCAGTTCAATCCGTCATCCCGCTAGTCTATCCAGAATAGCGGCGATTTCGGCGGGGCTGTCTTCCTGCAGGAAGTGACCGCCCGAAAGGATGACGTGCGGCTGGCCCTTGGTGCCGGGGATGCGCGCCTTGAAGATCGCCTCGCCGCCCTTGGTCACCGGGTCATTGTCGCTGAACGCCGTCATGAACGGCTTGTCGAACTTTTCGAGGACAGCCCACGCCGCGATATTCTCGGCGACCGAGCCGTGCTCAGGCGTCACCGGCACCAAAGTCGGGAACTGGCGCGCGCCTTCCTTGTAGCTTTCGTCGGGGAACGGCGCGTCATAGGCGGCGATTTCGGCCGGCGTCAGCTCGCGGGTGCTGCCCATATTGAGCAGGCCGCCAATCGGCATTTCCGGAATCGTCTGGCTGAGATGCAGCCACGTCTTGAAGCCGTCGCTCATCCCGGTGCCGGTCGGCAGCCCGGTATTGCCCGCGCACACCGCCTTGAAACGGTCGGGGTGCGCCGCGACCAAGCGCAGCCCGATCAACCCGCCCCAGTCCTGGCAGAACAGCGTCACGTCCTTCAGGTCGAGCCCCATGAACCAGCTGTCGAGCCAGCCGACATGGCGCTCAAACGTATAGTCGGTGCGCGCCGCCGGCTTGTCCGAACGGCCGAAGCCGATCAAATCGGGCGCCAGCACGCGGTGGCCCTTCGCCACCAGCAGCGGAATGATCTTGCGGTACAGATACGCCCAGCTCGGCTCGCCGTGAAGCAACAGGATCGGCGCGGCATCCTTGGGACCCTCATCGACATAGTGCAGCCGCAGCTCGGTGCCCGGCAGCACCATGTAGCGCGGCTCGAACGGCCAGTCGGCCAGGCCGGCAAAACGTTCGTCGGGCGTCCGCAGAATCTTCATCATCGCTCCCTGGGGTATAGTTATGACACTCTGAGTGTCATATCAAATTCAGAGAGTCAAGCGAAGAGCCTCCGGCGGGCAGGGCCTAGGCCCTGCCCGCCGGAGGCTCTTAATCGTGAATCCGCAAAATCATCGACTGGC
>CALDHQ010000492.1 GCA_937894055.1 uncultured Polymorphobacter sp. | reverse complement strand
GGCGTTTGGGGGGCAGGGTGTGTCCGACCAGATCGACAACCAGCTCTGGCGCGTGTCGGCCAGCCTGGATGGCAAGCTTGGCGACTGGGCCAGCTTCGCGCGCGAGGTCGAGTATGACTTCGCCGTCACCTACAACCAGTCGATCAACCTCAACACGCACCCCGACATCATCGGCTATCGCGTGCAGGAAGCCCTCAACGGCTTCGGCGGACCGAACTGCACACTGACCGATACCAACCCGAACCAGTTCGGCATCCAGAACACGTCGGTCGGTACATCGGCCGCCGCGCGCGCAGCCACCTTTGCGGCCACGGGGAACCCCGTCGCCAGCTGGCCGCCCGCCAGCCCCGGCGCCAAGCCCGGCGCTGCCATGGACAAGGCTATCGAGCGCAAGCGCCTGCCGCTGCGCACGCGGCTGATTGCCGGCGGTGCGGCGCTGCTGCTGCTCGGCGCCGGCGCGACGTGGATGATCGCCGGTAGTGCCGGATCGCAGACCATCGACGCGACCAACATCACCATTTCGACGGTCACGCGCGGCACCTTCGATGACTTCGTGCCGCTGCGCGCCCGCGTCACGCCGCTGGTCACCGTCTATCTCGATGCCGTCGAAGGTGGCCGCATCGACCGCGTGCTGGTCGAGGACGGCGCGACGGTGGTCGCGGGCCAGCCGCTCGCGGTGCTGTCGAACGCGACCTTGCAGCTCGATGTCATCGCGCGCGAGGCCGATGTCAGCCAGCAGCTCAACAACATGCGCAGCCAGGAACTCGAGCTCCAGCGCTCGCGCCTCGAAAACCGCCGCAACCTCGCCGAAATCGACTGGCAGTCGCGCAAGAGCGCGCGTCAGCTCGAGCGCGACACGACGCTGGCGGCGGGCGGCTGGGTGTCGGGCAAGGCGCTCAAGGACAGCCAGGACGAGGCGAAATACCTCCAGCAGCGCCGCGCCATCACCGCCGAGACGCTGGCGACCGAAGAACGGCTGCAGGCGAGCCAGATGGCGCAACTGCGCACCTCGGCGACGCAGCTCACCACCAACCTCGCGCTCGCCCGCGCCAGCCTCGACGCGCTGACCATCCGCGCGCCGGTGGGCGGCTCGCTCAGCGGCTTCAACCCGCAGGTCGGCCAAAGCCTCAACCGCGGCGAGCGGCTGGGCCAGGTCGATAGCGCCGGCCGCAACAAGCTGGTCGCCGACATCGACGAATTCTACCTCGGCCGCGTCCGCACCGGCCAGGTCGCCAAGCTCGAAACCGGCGGCAAGGCCTATGCGCTGACCGTCGCCAAAATCTATCCGCAGGTGAAGGGCGGCACCTTCACCGCCGACCTGACCTTCGACGGGCCCGAACCCGCCGCGTTGCAGCGTGGCCAGACGTTGCAGCCGCGGCTGACGCTCGGCGATCCGGCGCCGGCGCTGCTCATCCCCAACGGCGCCTTCTACACCGACAGCGGCGGCAACTTCGTCTTCGTCGTCGGCAAGAACGGCAAGTCGGCCGAAAAACGCCCCGTGCGCCTCGGTCGCCGCAACCCCGAAACCATCGAAGTCATCGGCGGGCTCGCCCCCGGCGACCGCGTCATCACCTCGGCCTACACCGGCTTTGCCGACAAGGACCGCCTCAAACTCGCCCGCGACTGAACGGAGAAAACCATGCTCAAGCTGTCATCCCTGCGCAAAGCCTATCGCACCGAGTCGGTCGAAACGACCGCGCTCGACAATATCGACCTGCAGATCGATGCGGGCGAGTTCGTCGCCATCATGG
>CALDHQ010000491.1 GCA_937894055.1 uncultured Polymorphobacter sp. | reverse complement strand
ACCTATCGCGGGCTGGTGCGCGTCGCGTCGGGCGCCGAGGGCGTGCGCAACTTCACCCAGTGCGACAGTTTGCTTCTGGGTGACCAGTGCGGTGCGCACACCGTGCCCTACATCGAGGTGCGCAACCCGTCGGCGCAGATCGAACACGAAGCCACCACGTCGAAGATCAGCGATGACCAGCTGTTCTATGCGATGTCACGCGGCCTCAATACCGAGGAAGCCGTCGCGCTGATCGTCAACGGATTCTGCCGCGACGTGATGATGCAACTGCCGATGGAGTTTGCGGTCGAAGCGCAAAAGCTACTCGGCATCAGCCTCGAAGGGAGTGTCGGATGAATCGCAAATTGCTTGGTGCCGTCGCGCTTACCCTCGCACTCGCAGCCTGCGGCAAACCGCCGCCGCGTGCCGACGTGCCCGGCCAGGACGCGCGCGCCGCGATGGACAAGGCCGCCGCGGTCTATGCCGAATGCGTCGATACCGCCGCGAACAGCATCGATCTCGCGCAGTTCAAATCGGGTGACATGCAGGCCGGCACCGCCGCCAGCCAGATCATCAAGGGCTGCGCCGATGCGCGCACCGCGCTGATCGCCAAGGTCTATGACGTGCGCCGCATCGGTTATCCCAAGGAAGAAGAGCGCGTTTCACACTCGGTCGCCGAACAGTCGGTCGATGCCATCGAAGGCGAACTGCGCGAACGCGCCGTCGTCGCGATTGTCAGCCGGCAGGTTGGCAGCGCTGCACCCACCGCCGAAAAGGCCAAGTAATGCTCGAAATTCGTGACCTGCACGCCACCGTCGACGGCAAGGCGATCCTCAATGGGCTGACGCTGTCGATCGGCGATGGCGAAGTCCACGCCATCATGGGCCCCAACGGCGCCGGTAAATCGACCTTGTCGTACGTGCTCGCCGGGCGTGCCGGTTACGAAGTTACCGGCGGCAGCGTGACGCTCGCCGGGCAGGACCTGCTGGCGCTCGATGCGCATGAACGCGCGGCGGCGGGGCTGTTCCTCGGGCTGCAATATCCGGTCGAAATCCCCGGCGTGTCGAACCTGATGTTCCTGCGCACCGCGCTCAACGCGCAGCGCCGGATGCGCGGCGAGGCCGAAGCCTCGGGCGCCGAGTTCATGAAGCTGATCAAGGCGGAAGCGGAGGCGTTCGGGCTGTCGATGGACATGCTCAAGCGCCCGGTCAACGTCGGCTTTTCGGGCGGCGAGAAGAAGCGCAACGAGATGGTGCAGATGGCGGTGCTGGCGCCGAAGATGGCGGTGCTCGACGAAACCGATTCAGGGCTCGACATCGATGCGCTGCGCGTGGTGGCCGACGGCATCAACCGGCTGCGCGCGCCCGACCGCTCGACGCTGCTGATCACCCACTACCAGCGCCTGCTCGACTATGTCGTGCCCGACCGCATCCATGTGCTCGTCGCCGGCCGCATCGTGCGCTCGGGCGGGCCTGAGCTGGCGCTCGAGCTCGAGCGCGACGGCTATGTGGACATTGCCGCGTGACAGCACTCCCGACCCGCAGGCAGGAAGACTGGCGCTACAGCGATCTTGAAGCGCTGCGCGAAGTCTGGCCGCAGGACATCGCCACGAAGCGCACGCTCAGCGTCGCGGCAGGCGACAGCGCACGGCTCGATGACACGCTGACCGGCAGCGACTGGCATAATGAAACCGTCACCATCGACCTCGGTGCCGGCGCGATCCTCGACGGGATTATCGTGCAAGCGCGCGACAGCGATGCAGTCACGACGCAGCATTACCGCATCAGCCTCGGCGCCGGCGCGCGCTGCACGCTGCATGTGCTCGCCACCGGCAGCCGCTTCGGGCGCATCGCCATCGACGTCGAAATGGGCGAGGGCAGCGATTTCAATCTCGGCGGCGTGATGATCGGCGGCGGTGACCAGACGCTCGAAATCGTCACGCATGTCGTGCACGCCTACCCGCGCGCCACCAGCCGCCAGGTCGTGCGCAGCGTCGCCGGCGACACCGCGACCACCAGCTATCTCGGCAAGGTCGGCGTCGCGCGCAGCGCGCAGAAAACCGACTCGGCGCAGTCGGCGAAGGCGCTGCTGCTGACGCGCACCGCGACCGCCAATCTCAAGCCCGAGCTCGAAATCTTCGCCGACGACGTCAAATGCGCGCACGGTGCCAGCGTCGGCGCGCTCGATGCCAATGCGTTGTTCTACCTGCAAAGCCGCGGGCTCGATCCGGCCGCGGCGCAGGCGCTGCTGACGCGCTCATTCCTAGCCGCCGCGTTCGCTGACCTCGACGACGACGCCGCCGAACGCCTGACCGATGCCGCGATTGCTGCGCTGGGGACCAACCAATGAACGCGCATCTTCCCCACGCCAGCCACCGCGCCGATTTCCCGGCGTTGGCAAACGACTGGGCCTATCTCGATACCGCCGCGACCGCGCAGAAGCCGCAGGCGGTGATCGATGCGATCACCCGCGCCTACGGCGTCGATTATGCGACGGTGCACCGCGGCGTCTACGAACGCTCGGCGACGATGACGCAAAGCTTCGAAGCGGTGCGCGCCAAGGTCGCGGCGTTCATCGGTGCGGCGGCGGCGAACGAAATCGTCTTCACGCGCGGCGCGACTGAATCGATCAACATGGTGGCGCAGGCGTTCGGCGGCATGCAGCTGAAGCGTGGCGACCACATCCTGCTGACGGCGCTCGAACACCACAGCAATATCGTGCCGTGGCAGATGCTGCGCGGCGCGCTGGGGCTGGGTATCGATGTCGCGCCGCTGACGCCTGACGGCCGCATCGACACCGACGCACTGATCGCGATGATCGGCCCGCGCACCAAGCTGGTGTCGGTCGCGCATGTGTCGAACGTGCTCGGCAGCGTGGCCGACGCATACGCAAACGGCTGCGCCGGCCGGCGGCCGAGCAGGTGCTGATCGAACCACTCCACCATGCGGGCATCGTCCTCGCGCATCTCGCTCCAGCCGCCGTGACCGGCCCCCTGCCGCACCCGCAATTCGATGCGCGCGCCGGCTTCCTGGGCTGCCAGGG
>CALDHQ010000490.1 GCA_937894055.1 uncultured Polymorphobacter sp. | reverse complement strand
TGACCGTGACATTGCACGCGGTGACGCCGCTGGCGCGCACATCGTTCAGCGAGCGCGGCGCGAAGCCGTGGTCGGGCTGGTCGTCCTGGCTGCCGGCCCCGCCAAGCGCATCGATGACGGTGGCGCGGGCATAGGTGTCGCGCGCGGTTGCGGAGACGGCGGGCGCGGCAATCGTCGCGGCGCGCGCCGGCAGTGCCGCAATCGCGCCGACGCCGGCGAGCAAGGCGCGGCGGCTGGTGGTGAATTCGGTCATGGCATTCCCCCTTGGATGCCCGAGTATCGGACGCCGCCGCCTAGCCCGCAACCGGAAAGCGCAGCAGGCGTTCGGGGGTCGCGACCAGCGCCGTCAGCGGCCGGCCGAGCGCCCTGGCCATCGCGGCGTCGCCGATATCGAGCCCGCCGGTCAGCGCGCCGAACGCCGGCAGCACCAGCTTCGACGGCGTCAGCGCAAAGCAGCGCCGGACGATGCGCCGGCCGCGCACGGTAACGCTGACCTTGGGGTGGAAATGCCCGCTGATTTCGGGCGCGCCGTCGTCCGGTTCGGCTTCATGGCGCAACCACACGCCGCCGATTTCAAGCTCGACCGCTACCCGCCCGCCGACGCCCGCCGCGGCGCTGCCGTCATGGTTGCCGGTGATCCAGCACCAGTCGAGGTCGCGCGTCAGCGCCGCCAGCGCGGTGCGGGCGTTGGCGGGCAGCCGTGCCACCCCGGCCGCATCGTGGAAACTGTCGCCCAACGCAAACACCCGCCGCGCACCCGTAGCCTCGACAGCATCGATCAGCGCCGCCAGCGTGTCATGGCTGTCATAGGGCGGCAGCATCTGGCCGTGCGTCGCGTAAAAGCTGGCCTTTTCGAGGTGCAGATCGGCGACCAGCAGCGCATCGTATTCGGGCCAGTGCAGCGCGCCGCTGGGGTGCGGACGCAGAATCGCGCCTGCGAACGAAAGAGAAACATCGGGCATAGGCTCGCCATGCCACCGCGCTGGTTGCGCCGCAAGATGGTGGTCAAAATCACCAACTGCATGACTTGTTCGACGCCGGCGGCGCGGCCTATGCTGCGGGCAACCATAGCGGGAGCCATGTCGATGACCGATACCGCACGCACCGGACCGAAATTGTGGATGGCGCTGCTGCTCGCGGGCGCGCTGATGATCGCCGTCACGCTGTTCCTGACCGTTCGCCAGTTCGCGGCGGGCAACAACGCCGCGTGCGTGCTGCCCGCCGCGCCGCCGCCCGGCGCGCTGCTGGCGGTCGCCGGCCCGACATTTCGCCTCGGCGAGGGCGCGTGCATCGGCATCAAGACCTCGGTGGTCTTCGAAGCCGCGCTTAAACAGCCCAAAGCTGCGGGCGCGCCGCACCGGATTCGCGAGTTGCAGGTCTATTTCAACGGCAAGCCGACCCCGGCGGTTCTGACGCTCGACCTCGATGCGCCGCCCGAGACGTCGCGCAACTGGGCCGGTTGGCATTGGGTGGATGTCGAGCTGCGGCCGATGGCGATTGCCGACACGCCTGAAGCCAAGCCGTGGCGCGAGCTCGTTGCCGCCACCGGCCCGGCGTGGCGCCGCGATGTGCTGATCGGCGTGGCGCCCAAGCCCGTAGCCGGCGCGGCACCGGCGCCGCGCCCCGAACTGCAGGCGGTGCAAGCCGCCAAGCTCGAAGTCGTCAATGCGCCGCTGGCGCTGCTCGGTATCGGCGGGCTGCTGTCGATCGCCGCGAGCATCGTCACCGGCTGCTGGAACACCGGACTGCTGCGCGACCGCACGCCGCTGGCGGCAGGCAACGACAATCCGCCGTTCAGCCTGGGGCGCGCGCAGCTGGCGTTCTGGCTGCTGCTCAGTGTGGTCGGCTTCGGCGCGATCTGGATGACGACCGGTGCACGCACCGGCATCATGACCGGTGGCATGCTGACCTTGCTCGGAATCGCCGCCGGCAGCGGTCTGGCGGCACGGCTGATCGATGCCGGCACACCGGCACCGGCCGATGCCAAATCCGACGGTTTCCTGCTCGACATCATTTCCGAAGGCTATGGCGCCGAACGCACCGTCGCGGTGCACCGCATCCAGATGGTGGCGTGGACGCTGATTCTCGGCACCATCTTCGTCTGGACGGTGTTCACCAGCTTCGAATTTCCCGAATTCGATACCAATCTGCTGCTGCTGATGGGCATCAGCAGCGGCACCTACCTCGGCTTCAAATTTCCCGAGAAGGGCAAGCCCTAAATCGTCCCCTCGGCATGGCCCGCCAGCAGCCGCTTGATCAGCGGGCGCAGCGCCAGTGCCAGCGCGGCGCCGCCGGCGGCAATTGCGGCGTGCAGCCACCAGAAGTTGGCCGGGCCAAGCGGTTCGTAGAAGCGACCGATCCAACCGACCATCAGGTTGGGGACGCCGCCGGTGAACATCAGGTTGATGCTCATCAGCATCGTCACCACCGACACCGGCGCGAAGCGCGACACAAAGGCGTTGGTCGGCGGGTCGATCCACGCGAAGCTGATATCGAACAGCACGAAATACAGCAGCACGATCGCTGCCGGCACCAGCGGTGCCAGCGCGCCACCGGCGGCGAGCACGGTGTAGGCCAGTGTCACCAGCACGCCGGCAATTGCGAATTTGTGCATCGTATCGGGTTCACGGTTTCGCGCCGACAGCCAGCGCCAGATCGGGATGGTCAGCCCGATGCCGGTGATCGTCATCAGCCCGTCAAAGGTCAGCAGCCAGGTCACCGGCATCGTCAGCCCGGCGACCGAACGGTCCATATGCTTTTCGGCCCAGACGATGACGAGATTATAGGCTTGGTTGGTCGCGGTATAGAGCGGCACCGTCGGCAGCAGCATCAGCAGGATCGCCGCGACCGAGCGCCAGTCGGCACGGCCCAGCTTGACGACGGTCGCGTCGCGCCGCCGCCGGTCGGGCGGCAGATAGCGCCAGCCGGCAAGATAAGTCGCCAGCCCGATCAGCATGCCGATCCCCGCCGCGCCAAAGCCCCAGTGCCAGCCATAGATTTCACCAAGCGTGCCGCACACCAGCGGCGCGGCAAACGCCCCGACATTGAGGCCGATCAGGAAGATGCCGTAGGCGCGCGTGCGACGGCTGTCGCCGGCGCCGTAGAGGTTGCCGACCTGCGCGTACATGTTGCCCTTCATGAACCCGGCGCCGGTGGTCAGCGACGCCAGCGCAAACAGGAACGAGGCTTCAAATGCCATCAGGAAATGCCCGATCGCCATCAGCACCAGCCCGAGGATGGTGGTCATGCGCTGGCCGAGTACGCGGTCGCCGAGCCAGGCGCCCAGCAGCGGTGTCAGATAGACGACGCCGGTATAGATGCCGAAAATCTGCGACGCGAGCGCCAGCGTGGTCAGCGGCCCAAAGACGCCCTCGATACCGGCGCGGAAGCCGCCGAAGCCGAGCACATTCTCGACATGGCCGGGCAGCAGCAACTGGTGGATCATGTAGAGCGCCAGCAGCGCCTGCATGCCGTAGAAGGAGAAGCGCTCCCACGCTTGCGTGAACGCCAGAAACGCCAGCCCGCGCGGGTGGCCGAGGAAGGCGCGGTCATCGGCGCCTAGGTCACTCGACGCTGTCGCCCCGCTGTCTGATGTCATGTCTGGCCCCCGCAATGCGGCATCGTGGCAGCATCGCGCCGGTGACGCAAACGCCGCTACGACATCGCCACCGCCGCCAGCGCGTCGGCTTCGAGCAGCAGCGCTTCGTCGGCGCTGCCGTAGACCGCCTCGCGGCCGAGCTCGAGTAGCACCGGGATGCTTAGCGGGGAGACGCGGTCGAGTTCGCGCAGCACGAGTTTCGCTTGCGCGCGCTCAAGCAGCGCCACCAGCCGCGCGATGTCGGTGAGCTTGGCGCGGGCGTCGGCCCAGGCAGCGGTGAGCAGCAGATGGTCGGGTTCATGGCGCTG
>CALDHQ010000489.1 GCA_937894055.1 uncultured Polymorphobacter sp. | reverse complement strand
TGTCGTTGAACGACGAGCGCGCGATGATGCGGCTGATCTGCAGGCCCTGATAGTCGTAGTAGAAGCCGGTGAAGTTCGCCTGCAACGTGCCGTCGAGGGCGCGGTTCTTCATGCCGATTTCGAACGCGTTGACGTGCTCGGACCCGAAGTTGACCTTGGCGTCGGCAACAACCGCAGGGTTGAAGCTGGGGTTGATACCGCCCGACTTGTAGCCGCGCGAGTACGATGCGTAGAACATCGTGCTGTCGGACCAATCAAACGTCGGCGTCCATTGCAGCAAGATGCGGCCGGTACCTGCCGACTGGCTGACGTCGGGGGTGCGGAACGTCATCAGCGAGGTCAGGTCGGTCGTGCCGAGCGGCACGAACGCGGCGAGCAGCGGGTTCGGCTGGTATTCGACGACGTCCTTGCTGTCCGACGTGTAGCGGGCGCCCAACGTCAACTTGAGTTCGTCGTTGATCTGCCAATAGGCTTCGCCGAACAGCGCCCAGGCGTTGAGCGTGTAGAGCTGCGTGCGGCTATCGAAGTACGGTGCACCGAGGCCAGCCAGTGCCGGGCCGGTGAACAGCAGCGAGGCATAGTCGAGCCCGCTGGCGATGACCGCATAGTCACCCTTCGATTCGAAGTTCAGATAGTTACCGCCGAGCAGGAAGTTGAACGGACCATCGAGCGTCGAATTGAGATGCGCTTCACCCGACCACTGGTGGCTGGTGCCGCTGGCGACGTCATATTGGTTCTGGCGGTCATAGCAGCTGTTGTACTTGCCGCCGATATAACCAACCATTGTCTGGTCATATTGCGACAGGCACATCTAGCCCTGATTGTTGAAGATCGCCTGCGACTTGCCGGGGAAAACCGCGTCGAGCCAGAACTTGTTCTTCGCAATCGTCGTCTGGACGTCGTTGACGCTCAGGCTGTAGTCCATCCGCGAATCGAACGAGTTCTGCGAATAGCCGCCGATCAGCGACAGCGTCGCCTTTTCGAAGGCATAGTCGACATTGCCCATCACCGTCAGGCCGTTGCCTTCATAGGTCGGCGTATAGAGCGTATAGACTTCGCGGTCGTTGGTCGGGACGATGGCGTTGGTCTTGATGTTCGGACCGTAAAGGCTGCCGAGCGCGACAAGCGGCGACAGCCCGCCGAAGACGCTGGCCAGCGCTTCCTGGCTGGTCAGGATCGAGCCGGCGGTCGAGTTGGCATTGACGGGCTGATACGCCAGGCCGTTGGGCGCGCAACCCAGAACGCCGGTCGGATCGTTGACGCAAAGCTGCTTCTGCGCACGCGAGCGGCTTGAGTCTTCGGCGCCGTAGCCGATCATCAGGTCAACCGTCAGCTTCTCCGTGGGCTCCCAGTGCACCGCGCCGCGCAGCGAGTAGTTGTCGCGACCGTCGATGTCCTCGTTGTTCCACAGGTTGGTCGTGTAGCCGTCGCGCTTGATGTAGATGCCGGAGGCGCGGATCGCGAGCTTGTCGTTGATCGGGAAGTTGAACATGCCGGTCAGCTTGATGCTGTTGTAGTTGCCGTATTCGAACTCGCCGAACGCCTGGATCTGCTTGGTGCTCGCCTTGTTGGTGATGAAGTTGACGACACCGGCGGTGGCGTTGCGGCCGAACAGCGTGCCCTGCGGGCCGCGCAGCACTTCGACGCGCTGCATGTCGAAGATTTCGGTGGTGACGAGGCCGGGTGCGACCAGCGGCATGTCGTTGATGTGGATGCCGACGCCGCTATCGCCCGACGTCGAGACCGCCGTGGTGCCGACGCCGCGGATGGCGAGGTTCGAGCCGCCGAAGTTGGTGGCGGTAAAGGTGGTGTTGGGGATCGACTGCACCAGTCGCTGCGTATCGGTAATCTGCCGCGCCTCGAGCGCTTCGGCATTGAACGCGGTCACCGCGATCGGCACCGACTGCAGGTTCTGCGCGGTACGCGTTGCGGTCACGACGATTTCGGCGATGCCGGTTGTGTCGGTTGCGGCTGCAGCCTTGCCGATGGGTGCATCGGGGGCCGGCGTCTGCGCCAGTGCCGAAGTCGCGGCCATCAGGCCGATGAGCGAAGCACTTGCGATCAGTGCAAGGCGTGTTGCGGACGGATTGCCGGATTGGCGCAATGTCATAGAGAGTCTCCCCCAGGATAAACCTGTTGCGGACAGTGCTCCCATTTCTACGCCGTGCTTTTGGCACGCCGTGACGGAGCTACATGTCCCCGTGTCATCCAGGCCGACATGGCCTGAACTGGGGTCGAGTGTAGAGCATAATTCGCGGACGACAATACGGCTTGAAGATTTATTGTGACACGCCGGTTGCGGGCGTTTTGCTTATCGTTCGCCGAAGGATTTCATCACAAATACAATGATTTGATGTTCTGCAACTAGCCGCAGATGATGCCCTGTGCGTGCACCGCAGCGCCCAGACGCTCGCGCACGTCGACACCGGGGGCATCGAGCCACCCGGTCATTGCCGCGCGCAGCGGCGCCAGTTTCGCCGAGCGGAACATCGCCTTCAATGGCCCGATGGCGGCGGGCGTCACCGACAGCCGTTCGACGCCGATGGCGGCCAGCGCCAGCGCTTCCAAGGGCCGCCCGCCCATTTCACCGCAGACGGTAATCGGAATCCCTGCCGCATCGGCGGCGCGCACGACGCGGCGCAGGAAGCGCAGGATGGCGGGTGACAGCCAGTCATAGCGGTCGGCGAGCATCGGGTTGGCGCGGTCGGCGGCGAACAGGAACTGCGTCAGATCGTTGGTGCCGATCGACAGGAAATCGATCTTCGGAAACAGCACGTCGAGGCATTCGGCAAGCGCCGGCACTTCGAGCATCGCGCCGTAGCGGATTTTCGCCGGCTGCGGCCGCCCTGACCGTTCGAGCCATTTGCGCTGTTCCTCGACCAGCGCCTTCGCCGCGTCGAACTCCCATGGCTCGCTGATCATCGGGAACATGATGTTGAGCGTGCGCCCGGCCGCTGCATCGAGCAGCGCGCGCGCCTGGACCTTCATCAACCCGTCGCGGCCCAGCGCCAGCCGGATGGCGCGCCAGCCCATCGCCGGGTTTTCCTCGGCCTCGGTTTCCTCGCGCATGTACGGCACAGATTTATCGCCGCCGATATCGACGGTGCGGAACGTCACCGGCCGGTCGCCGGCGGTTTCCAGAATGGCGCGGTACAGCGCCGTCTGGCGCTCGCGGCGCGGCAGCGTGGCGGCAACGAGGAATTGGAACTCGGTGCGGAACAGCCCGATGCCGTCGGCGTTGGTCTGCTCGAGCGCCGCGGCGTCGTCGCGCAGCCCGGCGTTCATCAGCAACGTCATGCGCGTGCCGTCGAGCGTTTCCGCCGGCAGCTCGCGCAGCGCCGCATATTCGGCCTGGCGCTTGGCCTTGAGCGCGGCAGTCGCTTCGAACGAGCGCAGCATCTGCGCGCTCGGCCGCACGAACAGCGCGCCGGCGCCGCCGTCGAGCAGCAGCTCGTCGCCGTCGGCGATGGTGGTGCGCAGGTCGCGGACGCGGCCGAGGACGGGGATGCCCATGGCGCGCGCGACGATGGTGACGTGCGCGGTCAGCGAGCCTTCCTCGAGCACCACGCCCTTCAGGAAGCGCTTGTCATATTCGAGCAGTTCTGCGGGCCCGAGGTTGCGCGCCAGCAGGATGGTTTCGGTGCGCAGGCCCACTTGCGCGGCTGTGCCGAGTTGACCTGAAACGATGCGCAGCAGCCGGTTGGACATATCCTCCAGATCGTGCATCCGGTCAGCCAGCAGAGGGTCGTCAATCTGGCGCATCCGCATCCGGGTGCGCTGCTGCACACGTTCAATCGCCGCCTCGGCCGTCAGCCCGCTATCAATCGCCTCGTTGATGCGGCGCGACCAACCCTCGTCATAGGCGAACATCTTATAGGTATCGAGCACGTCTTGATGCTCGCCCGACCCGCCGAATTCGGCTTGGGCGGCCATGGCATCAATCTGTTCGCGCATCTTGTCAAAGGCGAGGTAGACGCGCTGGCGCTCGGCCTCGGTATCCTCGGCCATGACGTGCTCGATGGTGATGCGCCAGGCGCCCTTGCCCGACGCGCGCGCCGCGAGCAAGGTGCCCGCGCCCGGCTGGTGGCCGCCCGCGGCCGCGGGCGTGCCGATGGAGGACAGCGGCGTGAGCCAGTAGGGCGTGTCGGCGGCGATGGGGTCAAAGAGGCCCAGCTGGAAGCGCAGGCGGAAGGTGCGCCGCAGCGCCGCGTTGAAATCGCGATCCTCGGCCGGCGCTCCACCGAAC
>CALDHQ010000488.1 GCA_937894055.1 uncultured Polymorphobacter sp. | reverse complement strand
CTCTTTCCCTACACGACGCTCTTCCGATCTGGTCTATCAGATGCGCGCCAGTGCGCGGCGCGGTGAAACCGCCAGCTACACGCTGACCATTGGCGTCACCGGCAGCGCCGCCAAGGCCTCGACCGATGCGCTGGTGCCGGGCACCAAATACAACGCCACCGCCGATATCAGCTGCACCACCTCGATCGGCGGCAAGACCGGCGCGTGCAAGGCCGGTGTCATCCGCAAGGGCAGCGGCAACGCCACCGTCGAACTCAAGACCCCCGACGGCGGCCAGCGCACCCTCTATTTCACCGGTGGCAAGGCGAGCGGCAGCGACTCCGCAACGCCGATCAAGGCGACCAAGGCCGGCGACATCACCACCGTCCGCATCGGCACTGTCGAAGTCTATTACATCCCCGACGCGCTGGTCTTCGGCGGCTGATCAACCCGACATCAACTTTCCCAAAATGGGGGCCATGGCCATGAAAACGCTTCTACTGGGCAGCGCGGCAGCTTTGCTGCTGGCCATGGCCCCCGCCCATGCGGCAACCACTGCCGCACCCAAGGCCGCCATCGGCGATTGGGGCGTCGATACCACGGGGCTGTCGAAAACCGTCAAGCCCGGCGATGATTTTTACCGCTACGTCAACGCCGGGTGGCTGGCGACCGCCAAAATCCCGCAGGGGCTGGCGGCGGTCGATGCCGCGACCGAAGTCTATCTGTCGACCGAACAGCGCGTCGGCGGCATCATCCAGAAAACGCGCGACGCCAACGCCGCGCCCGGCACCCCCGAGCAGCAGATTGCCGATTTCTACCGGTCGCACGCCGACATGACGAAGCGCAACGCGCTCGGCCTGACGCCGATTGCCGGCGATCTGGCGGCCATCAACACCGCCCGCGACCATGCCGACCTGGCGCGTCTCATGGCGTTGCCGTGGGTCGACGGCATGATCGGCGGCGGCGTCCTCACCGATTCGAACAATCCGCGCCGGCAGATCGCCGGAGTCGGCGCCGGCGGCATGACCATGCCGTCACGCGACTATTATCTGGCGCAGACCGAACCTTATATCGGGTATCGCAAGGCACTGCAGGATTATATCGCGGCGAGTTTCCGGCGCGCCGGCATTGCCGACGCCGATGCCCGCGCCGCCAGGGTGCTGGCGTTCGAAACCGAAATCGCCAAGCGCCAGTGGAGCACCAGCGAGCTCCGCGATGTCGTGCGGATGAATCATGTGATGACACCCGCCGAGCTCAAGGCCTATGCGCCCGGCTTCCCGTGGGACGTGTTCCTGACCGCGATGCAGCTCGACAAGGCGCCGCAGATCAAGGTGCTCACCGACACCTCGGTGCGCGACACCGCGAAACTGTTTGCCGAAACGCCGGTCGCCGATCTGCAATCCTATTTGCTGTTCCGCGTGCTCGACAGCTGGGCGGATTCGCTGTCCGAACCTTGGGTGCAGGCGCACTTCGACTTCCACAACAAGACGCTGTCCGGCGTGCCCGTACGCCGCGCCCGCGATCTCGAAAACATTGCCGCCGTCAACGCGTCGTTTGGCGAAGAACTTGGCCGTATCTATGTCCGCGACTTCTTCGGCGCGCCCGACCGCGCGCAAGTCGACGAGATGGTCGGTTACCTGCGCGCCACCTACCGCGACCGCATCAGCAAGAACCCGTGGATGGATGCGCCGACGCGTGCCGAGGCCATCGCCAAGCTCGACAAGATTGTCAGCCACATCGGCTATCCCGACCGCTGGCACGACCGCGCGAAGGTGCGCATCAGCCCCGACGATCTGGTCGGCAACGAACGCCGCATGATGGAATGGGCGCGCGCCGACAGCCTGCAGCGCCTCGCCGACGGCACGCGCGACTGGGAATTCCCGTACAGCCCGCAGGAAGTCAACGCCGGCTACAGCCAGTCGCTCAATTCAATCACCTTTCCCGCCGGCATCCTGCAGGCGCCGTTCTTCGATGCCAACGCCGATCCGGCGGTCAATTTCGGGTCGATTGCCGCAGTCATCGGTCATGAAATCGGCCATGCGTTCGACGATCAGGGCAGCCGTTCCGACGGCGACGGCAAGATCCGCAACTGGTGGACCCCCGCCGCCCGCGCCGAGTTCGAAAAGCGCACCGCCGGGCTGGTGGCGCAGTTCGACCAGTTCGAGCCGGTGCCCGGCGTCCACATCAACGGCAAGCAGAACCTTGGCGAAAACATCGGCGATCTCGGCGGGCTGAGCGTCGCCTATGCCGCCTATCGCCAGTATGTCACCGACAAGCAGGGCGGCAAGGCGCCGGTCATCGACGGCTTCACCGGCGACCAGCGCTTCTTCATGTCGTGGGCGCAGCTGTGGCGCAACATCACCGCCGAGGCCGAGGAACGCCGCCGCACGCTGTCGGACAACCACAGTGGCGGCGAGTTCCGCGTCAACGGCATCGTCCGCAATGTCGATGCCTGGTACGACGCCTTCAACGTCAAGCCGGGCGACAAGCTCTACCTGCCGCCCGACCAGCGCGTGAAGATCTGGTAGCCCGAACTACGCGGGCCCCTACTACGCCGGGTCGTACCAGATCGGCGAGGTCAGCGCGCGTTCCTGCTGGATCATCGTCACCTCGGGCGACATTTTTGCCTTGAAGCGCACCACGTCATAGGCGGTCCAGCGCGGCGTCGGGATTTCGAGGACGCGGACGTAATAGAACGCCTTGAGCTTCGGATCGAACGAAGGATCGGTCCAGCGCGCCACCAGCTCCGCCGCGCCGATGCTGTTGGCGTAGGTCGCGGTCTTCAAGTCGACGGTGTTGCCCACCGGCGGCAGCTTGCCGTTCGCCCCCGGCTTGCGGTCACCGGCCCATTTGACGTCATAGACCTGTTCGTGGGTCTTGCCGTCGGCGCCGAGCCAGCCCTTGACCACCTGGACGCGGTCGAGGTTGGCGCCTTCAGGGTCCTTCATCGCGGCAATCAGGAAGCTCGGCGCGGCGCCCGCCGGTGCCGGCTTCAAATCACCGCCCATCGGCACGCCCTTGCTGTAGCCGGCCTTGACCAGCCCCGCGCCCGCATCGGCATCGGCAAAATCATAGCCGCCGAAGAAGCGCACTGTCATGCGCGGGCCGGTCGTCGCAAAGGTCTCCTTGCGCGCCATCGCGTCCCACAGCGCCGCGCGCGTGTTGGCGGTCGCCCAGACGCCGGTATAGCCTGCGGCGGCCTGTTCCCAGCCGCGGTACGGCCGGGTGACGACGCGGTTCCAGCGGTCGGGCCCGGGCTCGACGGTCTTGAACTTGCCCCAGAAATTATTGTCGTCGGCGGTCGACAGTCCGGTGTGCGTGTCGGTCGCGCCATTGGCGCCATATTTGAACGGATTGGCGCCGAGGCTGCTTTCAAGCCGCATGCCGCTCTTCAGCCCTTCGCGCCAATATTCGGTGCGGATCATGCCGGGCTGCTTGGGCACGCCGTTGAGGTTGACCTTGTCCCACAGGTCCCAGCTGGCGAATTCGTCGTTGGGGCTGAGGCTCGGGTGGCTTTCGCTCTGGCCCTTGATCTGCGTGACCTCCATCAGCGGCTCCCAGCGTTGCCGCGCTTCGGCATAGGCCTTGGTCATCGGGCCGCCGGTGAAGGTGGTTTCCTCATACATCCGGCCGTTCGACAGATTGCCGTTGTGCGGAATGGCGATGATCTTGCCGCCGGTCTTGCCCTCGTACTTCGCCATCCACTCCCACAGCTTTTCGGGATCCTGCGTCTGGAACGTGGTCAGCGGCAGCACCTGCC
>CALDHQ010000487.1 GCA_937894055.1 uncultured Polymorphobacter sp. | reverse complement strand
GCTGAGGCTTTCTCAGCCGACTAATTTCTCCAATGAGCCCGGCCAAGGCATTCGCGCAACAGTCGATGGCACCGACCTGCTCATCGGTAGTGATGGCAACAACGTCCTCATCGGTGGCAGCGGCAGCGATACGATCACCCTCGGCGTCGGCTACTCCATCGTCCTCGGTGACAATGGTCGCGCGACTTTCACCACGGCTGCGGGGCCGGTGATGACGACGGGCGCAGAGGTGGTGACACTGGTCTCGGCGCTGTAGGTGGAGTCGCCGGCGAGGAAGATCGTGGGCAACACAGGCGGCGGGGCGGGTTCGGTTACCGTGACGGGCGGGGTCGCTGGTGCGGCCGCCGGCGTCGCTTCCTGGGCGAAGGCGGCGAGAGAGAGCCCCAGCAGGGTGGTCAGGAGGGCGGGAAGTTTCATGGCTTAGAGGGACTCGTTGAGCTCGAGGCGGACATAATCGTAGAGGATGCCATTGTTGATCGGGCCGGCGGGGACGATGATCTTCAGCACGTTGGCACCCGGCTTGAGCAGCGCTTCACCCCAGTAGTAGCCCGTGGCGCGCTCGGCCAACTGCGTTTCGTTCACCCGCGCGGCTTCCAGCAACGCCCGCGCGCAGGCGCAGGACAGCGTGACGACCGCGGTGATGGAACCCGGCAAGATACTCGCGACCGGCGAACCGCTCGACATCGCTGTCGACGGCGAAGGCTGGCTCGCGGTGCAGGCCGACGACGGTGCCGAAGCCTATACGCGGCGCGGCGATTTGCGCGTGGCGGCCACCGGGCTGCTCGAGACCGGCGACGGCCACCCGGTACTCGGCAACACCGGCCCGGTCACCGTGCCGCCCGGCGGCACCGTCAGCATCGCGCATGACGGCACCGTCAGCGTCGTGCCGGTCGGCGGCATCAACGCCGTGCTCGTCGACCGCATCCGGCTGGTCAATCCCGACCCGGCGACCTTGCGCAAGGCCAATGACGGGCTGTTCCGCACGCCGACGCGCAGCGCCCCCGACATCAAGGTCGCGTTGCATGTCGGCGCGCTCGAAAGCTCGAACGTCCAGGTCGCGAGCGTGCTCGCCGACATGGTCGAGCAGTCGCGCGGCTTCGATGTCAGCGCCAAGCTGCTGACCGCGACGCGCGAGATGGACACCGCGGGGGCGCAGCTGATGCGCCTCGACAATTGAGGAGAGTGCGATGACTTCGGCACTGCAGATCGCCCGTTCGGGGCTCGACGCGCTCGACCAGAAGATGCGGGTGATTTCGAACAACCTCGCCAACGTCAACACCACGGGGTTCAAGCGCGACCGCGCCAATTTCGAGACGCTGATGTACCAGAACGAGCGCCAGGCCGGTGCGCCAAGCGCGGCGGATTCGCAATACGCCACCGGGCTCGGCACCGGCACCGGCGTGCGTGTTGCCGGCACCGAGCGCGTCCATTCGCAGGGCGCGCTGGGGCAGACCGGCAACGCGCTCGACCTCGGCATCGAAGGCGCAGGCTTCTTCACGATCAAGCTGCCCGACGGCACCAGTGCCTACACCCGCGACGGGTCATTCAAGCTCGACAGCACCGGGCGCCTGGTCACCGGCAGCGGCGACAAGCTCGACCCCGAAATCACCATCCCCGACGGCGCCACCTCGATCACCATCGCCCCCAACGGCATCGTCTCGGCGGTGGTTTCGGGGACGACGGCGCCGACCGACCTTGGGCAGATCACCATCGCGCGCTTCATCAACCCCGCCGGGCTGCAGCCGATCGGCGGCAACCTCTACGCCGAAACCGCCGCCAGCGCCGCGCCGCAGACCGGCGAGCCCGGCGTCGCCGGCGCCGGCAGTATCCGCCAGGGCAGCCTCGAAGGCTCGAACGTCAGCACCGTGCAGGAGCTGGTCGACATGATCGAAACGCAGCGCGCTTACGAGGTCAACGCCAAGGTCATCAGCGCCGCCGACGAAATGCAGAAGTATGTCAACCAGAGCGTTTAACCTGCTGGCATTGCTCGCACTTGCTGCGTGCAGCGACCTGCCCTACGTACGTGCGCCGCTGGTGCCGCCGACCTATGCCGCCGCGCCCGCACCGACGCCGGTCAGCGGCAGCCTGTACCGTCCCGAACGCTATGCCGCGCTGGTCAGCGACAACCGCGCGCGCCGCGTCGGCGATCTGCTCACCATCCGCCTTGTCGAACGCACCCAGTCGCGCAAATCGGCGAGTGCCGACACCAAGCGCGACAGCTCGACCGACATCGTCCTCCCCGACATTCCGCCGTTCACCAGCATTGCCGCTGGCGCGCTCAACGGCGGGCTGTCGCAGAAATTCAACGGCGGCGGGACGGCGGCGCAGGACAACCAGCTGTCGGGCGAAGTCAGCGTCACGGTCGCCGCCGTGTTGCCCAACGGCGTGCTGGTGGTCGCGGGCGAAAAGCGCCTGACGCTCAACCGCGGTGAAGAGCAATTGCAGCTGACCGGGCTGGTGCGCCCCGACGATATCGGCCCCGACAACAGCGTCGCCTCGACGCGCGTCGGCAATGCCCAGATCCGCTACGGCGGCACCGGCGAGATTGCCGAACAAAGCCGCATGGGCTGGTTGCAGCGCTTCTTCGCTGCGGTGTCGCCGCTGTGAACGGTGCCAAACTCACCAAGTCATTCCCGCGCAGGCCGACCGCATCAAGGATATTGCGCGCTATGCCGGGCCGCGGTCGAACCAGCTCACCGGCTACGGGCTGGTCGTCGGCCTCGCCGGTGGCGGCGACGAGAACCTCGAATACACCGTGCAGAGCATCAAGAGCGCCGCCGCCCGCATGGGCGTAGCGCTGCCGTTCGGCGTCGCGCCGGGGCTCAAGAACGCCGCCGCCGTCATGATCACCGCCGACCTGCCAGCGTTCGCCAAACCCGGCCAGCGCATAGATGTCACCGTGTCAGCGTTCGGCAAGGCCAAGTCGTTGCGCGGCGGCACGCTCCTGATGGCGCCGCTGGCAGGGGCCGA
>CALDHQ010000486.1 GCA_937894055.1 uncultured Polymorphobacter sp. | reverse complement strand
CATTGGCGTGACTGGAGTTCAGACGTGTGCTCTTCCGATCTACCAAGTTTTTGAACACGGTGGTGAGGGTCTTGCCCATCAACCAACTGCGGTCATAAAACGGCACGATTTGCACGCCCGGTGGCAGCACGCGGGCGTTGAGGTGGAGCAGATCGGCCGGATCAAAGCGCGCGGCGTTGCGGCTGAACGCGCCAAAGTCGAAGCCGGCGATCAGCGGCGCCAGGCTGGTGACCGGCTCGACGGCGTGGCTGGTGCCGATGTGCGCGAGCAGCGCCAGCACGGTGACCGGCTCAATGCCGCTCTGGCGCCAGACGGCGGTGCCTTCGGAGCCGATGCGCTTCGACAGCGCCGCGTCGGCACCGGTCAGCAGTGCCAGATGCGCGAATTCGGGGAGCGCCGCGCCGAGCGCCGCAAACATCTGGATCTGCACGCCCGAGTTGGTGACATGGTCCTCGCCGCGCACGATGGTGGTGACGCCCATGTCGATGTCATCGACCACCGACGGCAACATATACAGCCAGCTACCGTCGGCGCGCTTGACCACCGGGTCCGACAGCGACGCCGGATCGATATGACATTCGCCGCGGACGCGGTCGTGCCAGAAAATCGGCGCCGAGGTATCGAGCTTGAAGCGCCAGTGCGGCGCCACGCCCTCGGCGGCAAAGCGCGCGTGGTCGGCGTCGGTCAGCGCCAGCGCGGCGCGGTCGTAAACCGGCGGCAGGCCGCGCGACAGCTGGATCTTGCGCTTTACGTCGAGTTCGAGCGGGGTTTCGTAAGCGCGGTAAACGCGGCCGGTTTCGACCAGCTTCGCTAGCGCCGCTTCGTACAAGGCGAAGCGTTCCGACTGCCGCACCTCGGCGTCAGGCACCAGCCCTAGCCATGCCAAATCATCACGAATGCCCTGCGCCGAAGCCTCGGTAGACCGCGCGACATCGGTATCGTCCATGCGCAGCAGGAAGCGCCCGCCTTGCGACCGCGCATACAGGAAGTTGATCAGCGCGGTGCGGATGTTGCCGGCGTGCAGGCTGCCGGTCGGGCTGGGGGCGAAACGGGTGATGGTCATCGCCGCGCTAATGCATCACACAGGGCTAGTTCGGCAACTTCCAAAGTGCTTCATGGGGATCTTGCGTTTGATAGAACGTCTTAACGTTCTTCAAATAGCCTTGAAAATCTTTGTTCTGCGTAGCCAAACGACTGCATGTCGTCCAATCGACGTCTGGACGCTCCCTAGCCGGAATGATAACTTGGCTTTCCAAAATATCATCCGTGTCTAACCGTATTACTCCAACACCGTGCAAAGCATACAGCATGCGCAATTCACGCATCGT
>CALDHQ010000485.1 GCA_937894055.1 uncultured Polymorphobacter sp. | reverse complement strand
ATGCGCGGCGAAAAGCCCATCACCGAAAACGGCCCGTTCGGCGCCCCGCTGATCCCGCCGCGACCCGGTACGCTCGGCCAGCTGCTCGCCAATGCGCCGCAGTTGCTCAACCGGGTTTCCGAACTGACGCAGCACCTCAACGAAGTGCTCAGTCCCGAAAACCAGAAGTCGCTGCAGGGCATCCTGCGCAATACCGACCGGCTGAGCGACAGCCTGGCCGATCGCGGCCCCGAAATCGCCGCGTCGGTCGCCGAGCTGCGCAAGACGCTGGCGGCCGCGACACAGGCCGCTGCGGCCGTCGAAAAACTGTCGAATAGCGCTAATGTGGTGATGAGCGAGGACGCACGGCCGCTGATCTCCGACCTGCGCAAGACCGTGGTCAGCGCCAATGTCACGCTCGGCAAGCTCGATGCAGTGCTCGATGCCGCACAGCCCGGCGTCGACCAGCTGTCGAACCAGATTGCCCCCGATGCCAATGCGCTGCTGCGCGAAATGCGCGAGGTGACCTCGCAGCTCGGTGCGGTGGCCGCCAAGCTCGACGAAGACCCCGCCGGCGCGCTGATCGGTGGCCGCCGCCTCCCCGACTATGACCCGGCAAAGGCCAAGTAACATGCGCGCACGTACATCCGCTCCGTTCCTGCTCGCGACACTGGTGCTGCTCGCGTCGTGCGGCCCGCTGGTGCAGATCGGCGGCAATGACACGCCGCCGGCGAGCTTGCTGACGCTGCGCGCCACCGCGACACCCGGCGCCATCGCACCCGCGGCCAAACCCGCAACAGTGATGGTGGTGGTGCCGGCAGCGGCCGGCGCACTGCAGACCCTGCGCGTGCCTGTCACGGTCAGCGAAGTCGAGCTGCAGTATCTGGTCGGCGCGACATGGTCCGAACAGCCCAACCGGCTATTCCGCCGCGTGCTCGCCGACACCATCGTGGCACGCGGGCTGATTGTCATCGATCCGCGCGGGCCGTCGCCGCGTGCCGACATGACGCTGTCGGGGACGCTCGCCGATTTCGGCCTTGATGTCCGCGTGGCCGCCAACCCGCAGGTCAATGTACGCTATGACGCGGTGCTCAACAGCAGCACCGGCACGCTGATCGCCGCACGCCGTTTCGAGGCCAGCGCACCGGTTGCCAGCAAATCACCGGCGGTGGTCGGCGCCGCGCTCAACGACGCCGCCAACCGCGTTGCCGGCGAAGTTGCCGACTGGGTGGCGGCGGCAAAGAAGTAGCGACGCCGGCGTGCTCAGCCCTGGATGGTGATTTCGAATCCGGCCGCTTCGCTGAAATATTGCGCCAGCTTGGCGTCGAGCATCGCGATCGTTTCAGCGGCTTCGTGGTTTTCGATGCGGTCATAAAGCCCTGCGGCGATTGTCTCGAAATGCGCGACGATGTCGGCGTCGAAATGCGTTCCCGCGCCTTCGCGGATCAGACCCATGGCGCGGTCGAACGAAAACGGCTCCTTGTACTTGCGCCGCGCACTCAGCGCATCGAACACATCGGCCACCGCAAAGATGCGCGCCAGCAACGGAATGTCGAGGCCCGCCAGACCGTTGGGATAGCCCTTGCCGTCCCAGCGTTCGTGATGGAATGCCACGACATCGGTCGCGCCGGGGATCGTCTTCAAGTCGCCGACGATGCGCACGCCTTCGTTGACGTGGCCGCGCATGATGTCCATTTCCTCGGGCGTGAATTTGCCGGGCTTGCGCAGGATGGCATCGTCGATGGCGATCTTGCCCATGTCGTGGAGCAGGCTGCCGGCGATCAGCGAACGCATCGGTGCCAGTTCGAGCTGCATCGCCTCGCCGATCGCGATCGCCACCAAAGTCGTGCGGTAGCAATGCTCACCGGTTTCGGAATCACGCCGCGAAATGGCGATACCCAGTGACTTGAGCAGGTTGATATAGGCAAACTCGACCTGCCGGACCAGATTGCTGTTGCGGTCGACCAGCGCAGTCACAGCAGGATAGGCCACCAGCCCCATCAGCCCGGCAAGCCCCATCGCCGCCAGTGCGGCGAAGACCGAAATCTGGTCGAGGCGCACCTGCTCGTCATGTGCGACGATTTCGGTGAACTCGATCAGACTGCTGCTGTCAGCGGCAGCGGCCTTGCCCAGCGGCACTGCGCGGAAACTCTGGATCGCGATACCGTGGTTGGCCAGTCGCTTGCCCTGATGCGCCGGCAACGACGGCTTCGACGTACCGGCGCCGAGCGGGGCGACGAGCTTGAGCTGCTCTTCATGGCGGTAGCGGCGGTCGAACACGACATGCCCGCTGGCGTCATAGATGCGCACCATGTCGAACGGGTGGTACTGCGTCGTGTCGGACAGCGGACCGGTCAGATCAGCCAGCGTCGCACCACCCGACCCGGCATGATGAACGACAAGCCCGTCGACATATTCGAACGACACATGTCCCATCATGTACAGCAGCAGCGACTGCACGCCGGCATAGACACCGAGGCCGGCGACCAGCGCGAACAACAAGCTGATGGCCGTCAGCCGCCGCGCAATCTTTTGCTTCAGACTGGCGCCCGCGGTCATGGCATGCTTCCCGCCGAACGCCGTGCGCGCCGGTCAGCGCGCTGTTGCAACGTCAACCGAGATGCTCGCGCATCCAGGCCCCGGCGTGGGCAATTGCCGTCTGCGCGGCGGTCAACTCAGTGGTAAAAAAATGCCAGACATGCGGCATGTGCGGCGCAATCATCAGCCGCACCGGCACGCGCGACAGCCCGGCGCGTTCGGACAGCCGCAGCGCGTCCGACAGCAGGATTTCGTCCGACCCGACATGGATGAGCAGCGGCGCCAGCCCCGACAAGTCACCCTTGAGCGGTGACGCCAGCGGGTTGGCGCGGTCATCGCCGCAATACAGCCCCGCCAGCCGGTCGAGTTCCGGCTTCGAACAGATCAAGTCGGCACCGGCCATTTCGACATAGCTGTCGCCGTTCTGCGTCAGGTCGACCCACGGGCTGATCGCGAACAGCCCCGCCGGCTGCGGCAGCCCCGCCGCCTTGATCGCCAGCGCCGTCGCCACGGTCAGCCCGCCGCCGGCGGAATCGCCGGCTATGATGATGCGGCCCGCCGCAATGCCGCTGTCGAGCAGCGCACGATACGCCGCCAGCGCGTCATCGACCGCCGCCGGAAAGCGCGCTTCCGGCGCGCGCCGGTAATCGAGACTGTAGCCGACCATCCAGCCGGCCTGCGCCAGCGCCGCGACCAGATGGCGGTGGCTGGCGGCCGACCCGATGACATAGCCGCCGCCATGCAGATAAAGCAGCGCCGTGTCCGCAGCCGCACCCGGCGTGACGATCTTCTCGGCCGGCACGCCGCCGAGCGTGATGTCGGTGACCTCGGTCCCGGCCGGCAGCGGATGCGACAGCCCCCATTGCTCGTACATCACCCGCATCTGGTCATCGGGCAACGCCGGCCCGCCGACCATGGCCCGCAGCATCTCGCGGACTGCTTCAATTTCCGACATGCTTTTCTCCCCGCGCCTGTTGTGGTGTCAGGCAGGGCGCGTCGTCAAGAGCGAGGGCCGGTCGGTCCAGTGCTTGTGGAACGGCGCCAGTGCCGGGGCGGCGGTGCGCCAGTCGATACCGGGATAGCGGAAATCGAGATATTCGAGCGCCACCACCGCACAGGCCTGTGCATAGCCGAAGCCGTTACCTGCCACCGCCTCATACGCCGCCAGTCGCGCTGGCAGCGCCAGTATGGCGTTGTCGATCGCCGCATACATGCGGTTCGCCCACATCGGCGACCGGTCAGTGCCACCCGCCGCGGTGTCGAAGCGCAGCGCGATGGCGGCATCCAATATGCCGTCGCAAAGCGCCTCGATGGTCAGCGCCTGCCAATGCGCGTCGCCGCTCGCCGGCAGCAGCGTCTGCTTCGGGTCGAGCGACAGCAGATAGGCGGCAATCACCGGCGAATCGAATATCGCCTGATGCGCTTCCGGCCCGGTAATCAGCGCCGGCACCTTGGTCAGCGGGTTCGCCGCACGCAGCGCCGGCGGATTGTCCATCGCCACGGTTTCGACGAACGTGACCCCCAACCCCAGCTCGGCAATGATCACACGCAGTTTGCGCGCATAGGGCGAGGTCGTCGAATAAAGCAGCTGCATTTTGGTCTCCGGATTTTATGCGCTGTCCATTTCGAGGAAATGCACAAGGCAAGCAAGAGCTTGCCGCGCGGGCAGGCGTGACGCCTGCACCCCGAGCCAGGTCATTCCCGCGCAGGCGGGAATCCATCTTCGGCGTTGCATGGATTCCCGCCTGCGCGGGAATGACTCGCGCTCTTCAATCGGGTGCAGGCGTCACGCCTGCCCGCCGGAGGCTCTTTATCCCTCCCGCTTTCCCCTCTACTCTCCGACCAAAGGGGACCCACAAATGAAATTCCGCCTCGCCGCGCTGCTGCTCGCCTTCGCCGCGCCCGTGCTCGCTGCCGACATGCTGCCCACGCCGGCGCGCACCGCGGCGCAGGGCGCCGGCCCCTACCCGAGCCTCGTCATCCGCGGCGTCACCATCATCCAGGGCGACGGCGCGCCGCCGTATGGCCCCGCCGACATCGTCATCGAAGGCGGGCGCATCGCCGCGATCAACATCGCCGGCACGCCGGGCCTGCCGATGCGCCCGAACCGCAAGCCGCAGGGCGCGACGCGCGAGATCGACGCCACCGGCATGTTCGTGCTGCCCGGCTTTGTCGACATGCACGGCCACAACGGTGACCCGCAGAAGTCCCCCGACCCATCCTATGCCTACAAGCTGTGGCTGGCGCACGGCGTCACCACGGTGCGCGGCGTCTCGCTGTATGATGACACCGCACACGCGCTGTCGGACAAGCGCCGCAGCGCCGCGAACAGCATCGTCGCGCCGCATCTGTATGTTTACGAAACGCTCGGGAGCGGCTGGAGCAAGGGCGCCGTCACCACCCCGGCACTGGCGCGCGAATGGGTGCAATGGGCGGCGAAATCGGGCGTCGACGGCATCAAGTTCTTCAACCGCGGCGATGACACCCCCGACGTCGAAAAGGCCGCGATCATCGAGGCCAAGCGCCTCGGCCTCGGCACCGTCGCGCACCTCAGCCAGCCCTATGTCGGGCAGTTCAACGCCCGCGACGCCGCTGCCGCCGGGCTTGGCACCATCACGCACTTCTACGGCCATTTCGAAAGCCTGCTCGACGGCCGGACGCTGCAGGACAGCCCCGCCACCTACAACTTCTTCGACGAACAGGCGCGCTTCGGCGGCATCGCCGAAATCTGGGACCAGACCTTTGAGCCCGGCTCGCCCGAATGGAAGGACTATCTCGCGGCGCAAAAGGCCACCGGCGTCACCTTCGATCCGACCATGACGATCTACTCGGCCTCACGCGACCTGATGCGCGCCCGCAACGCCGATTGGCAGGCCGAATACACGGTGCCCAGCCTGTGGGACTATTTCCAGTCGAACCGCGACAACCACGGCTCCTACTTCTTCGACTGGACCACCGCCAACGAAGTCGCGTGGCGCAATTTCTACAAACGCTACATGGCGCTGGTGAACGACTACAAGAACATGGGCGGCCGCGTCACCACCGGCTCCGACTCCGGCTTCATCTTCCAGATCTGGGGCTTCGGCTATATCCAGGAATTCGAGCTGCTGCAGGAAGCCGGCTTCTCCCCGCTCGAAGTCATCCGCTCCGCCACCATCGAAGGCGCCCGCACGCTCACCGACCCCAAAGGCGGCGCCCCGGACTTCGGCACCGTCCGCGTCGGCCAACGCGCCGACCTCGTCATCGCCCCCGAAAACCCGCTGCAAAACTTCAAGACGCTCTACGGCACCGGCTTCCAACGCCTCAACGCCCAAACCAACCGCCTCGAAACCGTCGGCGGCATCCGCTACACGGTCAAGGATGGCATCGTCTACGACGCCCCCGCACTGCTCGCCGAAGTCCGCGCGCAGGTGGCGGCGGAGAAGGCGGCTAGGGGCGCGGCGGCCAGGTAAGAGGAAGCGAGGGGCCTCCGGCGGGCAGGCCTGAGGCCTACACCCGATTGTTGGCGCTCTGCCCTCAACGCTTCGAAAACATCCGGCGGACGCGCAGGAAGCTGAATACCACCGATGATGCGATGCCGGTGAGGAAGGCCAGCCAGATCGGGGCGCCGAGCGCGAGGCCGCCCCAATAGACGGCGAGCTGGATGGCGAGGCCGGTGGTGGTGATGGCGGCGTAGTGGCCGAACTCGCGCCAGCTGGGCGGGGTCTTGGCGGCGAAGGTGAGCGAGCGGTTGAGCCACCAGGTGACGACGACGGCGATGACCAGCGTGAACGGCCGCGCGGCGTAGGGCGAGGCGCCGTGCGCGACGGCCTGGGTGAGTGCGAGATAGTCGAGCCCGGCGCCGACGACACCGACGACGCCGAAGCGGCTGGCCTGGGTGAGCCATTGGACGGCGCGGGCGCGGGCGGGGGTTTGCGGCATTTTTTGATTGCTAGACGTGATTGGGTTCGAGTTAAACCCACCCCGCTCATCCCGAGCGAAGTCGAGGGACGCGCTGACGGGTGGGCGCGTCCCTCGACTTCGCTCGGGATGAGCGGGGTTGAGTGCTTGGCGTGAGGGGCTTGGGCGAATGGCGGCGTGGCTTGATAATGCGTCGCCGGCTCCATAGTGTTGCGTGAGCGCGCGGGACAGGACAGCCATGAGCGAATTTGCACGACCGATGTTGCTGGGGGGCGAGTTCTTCCCCGACCATGACGCCAACAAGATGGCGAACGAGGGCGATGTCGTTGGCGCGCGGCAGCGGTTTCTGGCGAAGCGGCCGAACAATCTGCGCTATTTGCTCGAAAAGCGCTTCGGCTGGATGAACGACTATATCAAGCCCGGGATGAACGCGATCGAGCTCGGGTCGGGCGCCGGGTTCCTGGGGCTGTTTGTCGAGGCGCCGGTGGCGCTGTCCGATGTCGAGCCGCGGCCGTGGACGAGCCGGATTGTCGATGCGATGGCGATCGGCGAGCTGGGCGAGCAGTTCGACGTCGTGGTGTGCAGCCACATGATCCACCACCTCGCCAGCCCGATGGCGTTTTTCGACCAGCTGGCGAAGGCGGTGAAGCCCGGCGGCCGCGTGCTGATCAACGAAATCCATACCTCGCTGAGCATGCGCTTCCTGCTGTGGCTGATGAAGCACGAGGGCTGGTCGTACGATGTCGATGTGTTCGACCCCAGCGCCGTCGCCAATGACCCGCGCGATCCGTGGAGCGCCAACTGCGCCATCCCGCAGCTGCTGTGGCACGACCGCAAGGCATTCGCGGCCGCCGTCCCGCAGTTCGTCATCGAACGCTACGAGCTCAACGAATGCCTGGTGTTCCCGCTGTCGGGCGGGGTGATCGCCAAGACCAAGACCATCAACCTGCCCGATCCGCTGCTCAAGGCCGTCGACTGGATGGACAGCGTGCTGATCAAGCTGGCGCCCGAGACGTTCGCGATGGCGAGCCGGTTGGTGTTGCGGAGGGTGGAGGGCAATTAGGCGCCCCTTGATCCTCCCCGTCTTCGGGGAGGGGGACCGCGCCCTTCGCGCGGTGGAGGGGTGCGCAAGGGTCTGGACGGTGGGGCGCCCAACCCCTCCACCGCCAAGTGGCAGATCGG
>CALDHQ010000484.1 GCA_937894055.1 uncultured Polymorphobacter sp. | reverse complement strand
CTGAGGCCTGCACCCATTTGAAGAAGAACTTCGTCATTCCCGCGCAGGCGGGAATGACTTGGTGTTTGGGTGCAGGGGTCACCCCTGCCCGCCGGAGGCTCTAATCGTCGAGAATCGGCTCGCCGCTCGACCAGAAATACCACACGACCGCCCCGAACACGTTGATGCCGGCGGTCAGCGCGAAGGTCGCGGCGTAGGTGCCGGTCAGGTCGAGCAGCAGGCCGGTGGCATAGACGCCGATGATGCCGGGGATGGTGCCGCCGATGTTCGACATGCCGAACAGGATGTCGGCGTGCTGCGGGGCGATATCGAGGTGGTTGCCGCCGAAGCCTGACCCTGACACGCCGAGTGCGGCGAGTGCGAGGCAGAGCGTGGCGAGCGCGGTGGCCGGCGTCGTCGCCTGGCTGGCGAGCAGCAGGAAGCCGGCGCTGACCAGCATCGAGGAGACTTGCGCGACCTTGCGGACGCGGGTGATGGAGGTGCCGTGCTTGATGGCGCGGTCGGCGAACCACGCGGCGATATTGCCCGCGGCGAAATAGGCGAGCCACGGCCCGACGGCGAACAGCCCGGCGTTGGTGACGTTCATGCCCTGGGCGTCGCGGAAGTAGGACGGCAGCCAGGCGAGCGCGAGATAGAGCAGCCAGTTCGAGGTGAAGTGGTTGATGATCAGCGCCCACACTGCCTTGTGGCGCAGCAGTTGCACCCAGGGAATTGCGACGCGCGGGCCTTCGTCGCTGATGCAGTCGGCGAGCAGCTCGCGCTCGGCCGGCGCGATGCGCGGGTGCTTGGCCGGGCTGCCGTGGATGAAGATGAACCAGACGACCGCGAACACCAGACCGGCGCCGCCGAAGACGTGGAAGACGCTTTCCCAGCCATAGTGTTCGACGAGGATGCCGGTGGTCGACAGCGCGAATACGGTGCCGAGCGGGATGCCGGCATAGGCCAGCACGACGCCGCGGGTGCGCTCGGCCTTGGGCAGCCAGCGCGCATAGAGGTTGAAGATCGCCGGGAAGGTCGCGGCCTCGCCCATGCCCATCAGGATGCGCGTCGCGATCAGCGCGGCGAACGAGGTCAGCGCCGCGACCGGCGTCAGGAAGGTGAACAGCGACCAGCCGAGCAGCGCCAGCCCGAGCAAGGTCTTGCCGCCCCAGCGGTTCGCAGCCCAGCCGCTCGGCAGCATCGCCAGCAGATAGCCGATGAAGAACGAGCTGAGCACCAGCCCCTTGGTGGTCGCCGACCAGCCGAACTGTTCGGCCATCGGGATGATCGCCACCGAAATGTTGACGCGGTCGATGTAGCAGATGAACGCCGCGACGAAGCACAGCGCGACAAGGATGTGGCGCTTGGCGACGCCGGCATTGGCAGTTGGCATGGTGATCCCCCGTGGCTTGCCACGCTACGCGACGCACCAGTTTCGCGCAATTGCTGCACACGGGGGCTTCCCATGCGCATAACAGCGGCTAATGGTGACGCCGCAAAGCGCCGGAACGGCGTGAATAGTAATGCGCCGGAACGGCGCCGGGGAGTTGATCGATGACCGCGAACGGCCAGGGACGAAACCAGCATGGCGCTTGATATCAAACCCGATGCGCTGGCGGCGGTGCTGGCACGGACGACGGGCGCCGATGTGCAGGTGACGCGCATCGATGCGCTGTCGGGCGGGGCGTCATCGGCGACGTTCGCGGTGAAGGCCAGCAAGGACGGCGCCGACTGGCCGCTGATCATGCAGTGCAGCGCCGCGGGCGAGCCGGCGCCGGGCGCGATGGCCAAGCGCACGCAGGCGCGGTTGCAGGAAGTGGCGCGCAAGGCCGGGCTGCCGGTCGCCGAAACCGTGGCGATCCTCGAGGCCGAAGACGGGCTCGGCGACGGTTTCGTGATGACGCGCATCGACGGCGAAAGCCTCGCGCCGCGCTATCTGCGGCTGCCCGAATACGCCGCCGCGCGCGAGGCGATGACGGCGCAATGCGCGACGGCACTGGCGCGGTTGCACGCGCTGCCGCGCTCGGCGTTCGACGGCCTGCCGCTGACCGGCGGCTCGCTCGTCGTGCCGTCGCTGCCCATGCCGGACAGGATGACGCCGATGCTGCGTTCGTGCTGGTCTGCCGCGAGGGAGCGGAAAAAAAAGTCGATCGGCAACCGCAGGCCGCGGGCGACCGTCGGCGCGAGCAGGTGCAGCGTGATGGTGTGGGCCATGATCTCGCTCATCAGGCTCATCACGTCGTATTCGAACGCTTCCTTGATGGACTGATGGCGGTTCATGAAGGCCACCCACTCGGGCCGCGGCCACTTGGCCACCCGCGCCTTGGTCACGCAGACGATGCTGTAGGGCGTGGGCGTCTTGAGAGACCATGCTGCGTAGCTGGTTTCCATCTCCCGCTCGGCAGCGAAGCGCAGGATCATTTCCTTGGCTTCGTTGTTGGAAACCACTCGCTTGAGGATGCCGTCCAGGATGAAGTACTGCTCCATGTCGTGCACGCCCTGGTGCAGCAGGAAGTCCCCCTTGCTGCAATCGACCACGGTCAGCATCGGCTCCAGTTCCAGCCATTGCGCAGCACTGAGTTCGCTGAGCGCGAAGTTCTGCTTGAGCTGGACCCGGATGACGTTCTTCTCGGGATGATTTTCAACGGAGGACATGTCGGCACTTCACAGGAGACCC
>CALDHQ010000483.1 GCA_937894055.1 uncultured Polymorphobacter sp. | reverse complement strand
TCAGCGAACTGCAACGCCGTGGGTGACTACGGTGGCGGCATCAAGGTCGGCAACTGGACCCTGAACCCCGGCGCATCGGTCCACTTCAACTACTTCTACGGCATCAGCAATGTCGGGGAAGATTCGGATCAGCTGACCGCGCAGATGTTTCTGGCGGATTCGGATTACAATATCCTGACCCAGAGCACCGACGGCGGGCAATATCCGCTGCATGGCACGAACTCCGCGGCGATCGGTTTCAACACCGTGCCCGAACCCGCCAGCTGGGCGCTGATGATCATCGGCTTCGGCATGACCGGCTTCGCCATGCGCCGTCGCCAGGCTGCACTCGCCGCCTGAACCACGCCGGATTGAACGGGGGCGCCGCCAGCATGTGTGGGCGGCGCCCTTTTTTTTTGACGCTCCCGACATCGCCTTCGCAGTTGCGGAAATTGGGTGGAACCCGTGGTGTGGCTGCGCTACAGCAGGCGCACACACTGAACCCGCGCGAGGAGACGCCCGTGACCGCCATTGGACAGGACAGCCTGAAAACCCGCCGCCAGTTGACGGTCGCCGGCAAGAATTACAGCTATTACAGCCTGGCGGCTGCGGCGGAGAAGCTGGGCGACATCAGCCGGCTGCCGTTTTCGATGAAGGTGCTGTTCGAAAACCTGCTGCGGTTTGAGGACGGCACGACGGTCAAGACCGACGACCTCAAGGCGCTGGTTCTTTGGGCGAAGGACAGGAAGTCCGAGCACGAGATCAACTATCGTCCGGCGCGCGTGCTGATGCAGGATTTCACCGGCGTGCCATGTGTCGTCGATTTGGCTGCCATGCGCGATGCGATGACCAAGCTGGGCGGCGACCCGGCGAAGATCAACCCGCAGATCCCCGTCGATCTGGTCATCGACCATTCGGTGATGGTCGACGAGTTCGGCACGCCGCAGGCGTTCACCGACAACATGGATCTGGAATACGCCCGCAACATCGAACGCTATGAATTCCTGCGCTGGGGCACCACCGCGTTGAAGGGCTTCCGCGTCGTGCCGCCGGGCACCGGCATCTGCCACCAGGTCAACCTCGAGTATCTGGCGCAGACGATCTGGACCAGCGAAGACGCCAGCGGCGCCATTGTCGCTTACCCTGACACGCTGGTCGGCACCGATAGCCACACCACGATGGTCAACGGCATGGGCGTGCTCGGCTGGGGCGTCGGCGGCATCGAGGCCGAAGCCGCGATGCTCGGCCAGCCCGCCACGATGATCATCCCCGAAGTCGTCGGCTTCAAGCTGTCGGGCGCGATGGCCGAAGGCATCACCGCCACCGACCTCGTGCTGACGGTCACGCAGATGCTGCGCAAGAAGGGCGTCGTCGGGCGCTTCGTCGAATTCTACGGCCCCGGCCTCGATGCGTTGAGCCTGGCCGACCGCGCCACCATCGCCAACATGGCGCCTGAGTATGGCGCGACCTGCGGCTTCTTCCCCGTCGATGCCGCGACGATCGAATATCTCAAGCTGACCGGCCGTGATGACGACCGCGTCGCTTTGGTCGAAGCCTATTGCAAGGCGCAGGGCATGTGGCGCGATGCCAGCACCCCCGATCCGGTGTTCACCGACACGCTCGACCTCGACCTCGGCTCGGTGCTGCCGTCGCTCGCCGGCCCGCGCCGCCCGCAGGACAAGGTGCTGCTCGCCGACGCCGCTGCGGCATTCGAGGCCGAGCTCACCGGCGGCTACAAGCAGACGCCGGCGACCGACCTGCGCGCCCCGGTCGCGGGTGCCGACTACAACCTCGGCAACGGCGATGTCGTCATTGCCGCGATCACCAGCTGCACCAACACGTCGAACCCCGCGGTGCTGATCGCCGCCGGCCTGGTCGCGCGCAAGGCGCATGCGCTCGGGCTGACGCGCAAGCCCTGGGTCAAGACCAGCCTCGCACCGGGGTCGAAGGTCGTCACCGACTATTTCGAAAAGTCGGGCCTGCAGGCCGACCTCGACGCCGTCGGCTTCAACCTCGTCGGCTATGGCTGCACGACCTGCATCGGCAACTCGGGGCCGCTGCCCTTGCCGATTTCGGAAACCATCAACACCAACGACCTCGTCGCGGTGTCGGTGCTGTCGGGCAACCGCAACTTCGAAGGCCGCGTGTCGCCCGACGTGCGCGCCAACTATCTCGCCTCGCCGCCGCTGGTTGTGGCGTACGCCATCGCCGGCACGATGCGCACCAACATCGCCACCGCACCGCTGGCGCAGACGCCTGATGGCCGCGACGTTTATCTCAAGGACATCTGGCCGACGAACAAGGAAGTCGCCGACCTGATGCTGTCGAGCGTCACCGCCGGCATGTTCCGCGGCCGCTACGCCAACGTCTTCGAAGGCGATGCGCACTGGCAGGCGATCCGCGTTTCGGGCGGCGCCACCTACAAGTGGAACCCGGTGTCGACCTATGTGCAGAACCCGCCGTACTTCGAAGGCATGACGATGACCGCGTCGGGCGTGAACGACATTCGCGGCGCCCGGCCGCTGGCGATCTTCGGCGACTCGATCACCACCGACCACATCTCGCCCGCCGGCAACATCAAGGTCGCCTCGCCCGCCGGCACCTATCTCGCCGAGCGCCAGGTCGCGACCGCCGAGTTCAACAGCTACGGCGCGCGCCGCGGCAACCATGAAGTGATGATGCGCGGCACCTTCGCCAACATCCGCATCAAGAACGAAATGGTCCCCGGCGTCGAAGGTGGCGTCACCAAGTACATCCCGACCGGCGAACAGCTGGCGATTTTCGATGCGGCCGAAAAGTACCGCGAAGACGGCACCGCGCTGGTCGTCATCGCCGGCAAGGAATACGGCACCGGCAGCTCGCGCGACTGGGCGGCGAAGGGCACGACCTTGCTCGGCGTCAAGGCGGTCATCGCCGAAAGCTTCGAGCGCATCCACCGTTCGAACCTGGTCGGCATGGGCGTGCTGCCGCTGCAGTTCGCTGACGGCACCGACCGCAAGACCATCGGCCTCGACGGCACCGAGACGTTCGACATCACCGGCATGGCCGATCTGAAGCCGCGTCAAACTGTCACAGTCAACTTCACCCGCGCCGACGGTTCGACCGGCAGTTTCGAAACGCGCTGCCGCATCGATACCGAAACCGAGCTCGATTACTTCTACGCGGGCGGTATTTTGCCCTATGTGCTGCGCAAACTCGCAGCCTGACACGGTATAGGCGCCGTCCCAAGTGGGCGGCGCCAAAACCGGGCAAAAACAGCGTCATTTCCGATCGTCGGGAAGTATTGACGCACCATGAACAAAACTGTTGCAAGACCTTCGGAAATCGGATGTTCTTTGCTCAGGCTGCACATGTGCAGACTGGGCTCAATTAGGGGAACATCCATGCAATCGAAGGTTCTACTGGCACTCGCGTCAGCGCTGCTGACGTCGACAGCGGCATTTGCTGCGCAAACGCCGATTTCGTTCAACCTTATCAACACCGGTGGTGTCGATCCCGGCACACAGGCGGCGCTAGGCTTCCAGGCGGCCGCAAACTATTGGTCGAGCGTGCTGACCACGTCGCAGCCGATCACCATCAACATCAATGTTGGTTATTCGTCGCTCGGGCCGGGCATTCTCGGCTCGACGGGCAGCGCGCGTTCGGTCCAGGCGGCAATCAACGTCAAGAACCGCATTGTCGCGCGCCAGTCTTCGTCATTCGACACCAGCCTCGTCATGCCGACCTTTCACGACGGTGCCTATGGCGCCGGCACCGCGCTGAACATGTACACGCCCGGCTATACCGGCTTTGATGTCAACGGCGATCCCTTTGGCATCGACAATGCGACCAAGGTCTACGACACCGACGGCCAGTACAATGCCACCTTCATCGCGGTGAACGTCGCCAACGCCCGTGCGCTGGGCTATAACTTCGCCCCGACACAGATCGACGCCAGCATCACCTTCAGCTCCGACTTCGGCTGGGACTTCAACCCGCGCAACGGCATCACCGCCGGCCGCTATGACTTCCAGGCCGTCGCTATCCACGAAATCGGCCATGCGCTC
>CALDHQ010000482.1 GCA_937894055.1 uncultured Polymorphobacter sp. | reverse complement strand
TACATTGGCGTGACTGGAGTTCAGACGTGTGCTCTTCCGATCTGGGGCGCCGTCTGCGTCGTGGGCGGCGCTGTGATGATCTACGCCGTCGCGCCGGGCGTGCTTCTTGGTCTCATCGGCAAGGATGCGACGCTGACCGGCCGGACGGACATCTGGATCGAGCTCGGCGCGGCGATCGAGAAGAAGCCCGTGCTTGGTTACGGATACCTTGCCTTCTGGGGTCTCGACTCCGAACCGCGCTACTGGCTCGAACGCGCCGTCGACTGGAACGCCCCCTCCGGCCACAATGGCTGGCTCGATCTCGCGATCTCGCTGGGCGTCACAGGCGTTATCATTTTCGCAATAGATGTGGCGGCTTCCACCTGGCGTGCAGCGAAGCTCTCGCTTGGCTCCCCGGCCGGCGTGTTCGCCATCGGCTTCCTCGCGCAGTTCATGCTCTTCGCCATGTCGGAGAGCATCATACTCGCGCAGAACAGCATTCTCTGGACGACCTACGCGTTCGTCGCGGCGAAGCTGGCGATCGAAGCAAGACGTTCGGCGGAAGTTCTTCCCCCGTTCGCGGCCAGACCGACCTAGTCGATCACGCCAGACAACACCGCGCCGAATGTCGGCGTCGCCAGAACAGCGCCAGCCTCGACCGCGCGCTGCGCCAGTTCTTCAAGCAGATCAGCCGGCGCGCCATAGTCGCTCGGCCCCTTGCTGACATCGTGTGTGAAGAAGAACAGCCAGCCCTTTGCGTCGATTGCAGTTTTCAGTGCGGCGAGGGCGCGGCGGCGACGGTGGCGATGAGCAGCGGCCGCATCACCGCCGGATCGACGCGCTTGCGCGATGTCGCATAGCCCAGCGGCGCCATCATCAGGCTCGACATGATGCCGACGAGCACCGCCTGTTGCGGCGCGATGATGATGCCGATCAGCGGCACCATGACAATCGCCAGCCCGAAACCGGTCAGCCCGCGCACCACCGACGCGAACAGTACTGCGGTCCAGATCAGCAGCACCTGCAGCGGCGTCACGCCGAGCCAGGCGCTCGCATTGGCGATGTGCGCGCTCAGGCGAGCAGCGCGGTGACGCCGCGCACGGTGATGCGCTGCGCCGATTCGATATCGCAGCCCTGCAGCCGCCGCAGCCGCACCCAGGCATCGATGGTGGCGACCAGTTCGACCAGCGCGGCGGTTTCGGGGGTCTTGGTGCTTTCGGGCAGGTAGACCGCCTGCTGGCGGCGCAGCATCTGCGCGAAGTTGGCGCGCGACCGGCGCAGGCTTTCGGAGCTGTGCAGGCGGATGTTGCCCGACAGATAATAGTTGGTGATCGCTTCGAAGACCTGCGTGCGGCGCAGCACGAAGCCGCTGATGCGGTCGGCGAGCGGGCCTTCGGGGGGCAGGTCGGGCAGTCCCGCCAGCACGATTTGGGTGATTTTGGCGTTCAGTTCGTCGAACAGCGCTTCCATGTCCTCGAAATGCCGGAACACCGTGCGGTAGCCGACGCCGGCGTGCACCGCGACCGCCTCTGCAGTCGGGTCGAGCACGCCGCGACCGACGAGGTCGAGCACCGCCGCGGTGATCTTGGCGCGCGTCTGGACGCTGCGTTCGACGCGGCCGTCGGGTTTGGGTTCGGGCGAGGCCGCAGGCTGTTTTGACATCACCAATGCATAGAGTGAACGCGGCGGCGGACGCAAGCGCGCGGTCGCCCGGCCCTATCCGGCGCGTGCCACCAGCGCGCGCCAGCCGTCCTCGTCGATGACGGTGACGCCCAGCGCCTGCGCCTTGGCGAGCTTGCTGCCGGCGTCGGTGCCGGCGATGACGAGGTCGGTTTTCGCCGACACCGAGCCCGCGACCTTGGCGCCGAGTGCTTCGGCCTGCGCCTTGGCCTCATCACGACTCATCGAAGTCAGAGCGCCTGTGAAAACGACTGTCTTCCCTTCGACTTCAGACTGTCGAAATACGCGCTCATACCGCTGGACATCTAGCAATTGTGAAATCCGGTCGATTTCATTTTTGTTTGCTATAGAAGTCATATTATCGACCAAGGAATCAGCCGTTGCTGTGTGTATCCCCTCGATATCCGTCAAAATTCTCAGTGCATGCTCATCAAGTTCAATAGACCTATTGATATCATTAATATTGTTTGAAAAAACGACCAAAATGTCTCTAATTTTGATGTCGTTTCTCGCACTGTACGAATTTGCGATTAGCGATTGAGATTCCTGCGCTGCAATTTTCAAAATTCTAAATGTTTTTTTGGAAACATAGTTTTCAAAATTCCCATCGCTGGATGGAGAAAACTTCGCCGAGAATCTCTTGATCGCACTTTTTAAAGTTGAAGAACTTGGCGAGAAATTCGGCCTTTTGCCCAGTTTGCTTACGATATTTTCTAGAAGTGCCTTTGTGGCAACGGGGCCATTTTTTTCTACATGTTCAAATTCACTAAGGGCGCCCAGCATCCTAGCTTGCGACATCCTGACCGAAAGCCTGAGGTCCAAAACATCAAAATTGATCGGCAGACCCGCCTGTTGCATCTTTTCTGCAAGATTGGACCATATCTCGCGCTTGGCTGCGGCAATGCCGTCACAGACATCTTGCAGCATTTCTAACGTATCAAAATGTGAGCAGATCAATTTTGATCGCTCAGCACCAATCAACCGGAAACCCAACGCCTGCAGCAACCTGTTTACCGGCACCACCATGCGTCCGCGGATTGCGGCAAGGATATTCTCAACCTTTTTTTCTTTGAATCCGGGGATTTGGAGCAACTCAGCCTTGTGCTCACTCAATTCAAATATGTCGGCCAAAGATCTGATAAGCTGTCGACTTATCAAATCCGAAATTGTCTCGGGGCCAAGGTTTTCAATATCCAACCCGCCCTTCCCGCAGAAGTATTCCACCGAGCGCTCGAACTGCGCACTGCACGTAAGTCCGCCTGTGCAGCGACGCTTCACAGGGTCCCGCGAGGTAGAGCGGAGGCTAAATTCGCGAACAGCAGGTGAGCCGCAAATAGGGCACTCATGCGGGAACTCAAATACAGGCAAGGTGTCATGTTCGGCGGGCGGCGTCACCCAGCCGAGGATTTGCGGGATGACATCGCCGGCGCGCTGGACGCGGACGAGGTCGCCGACGCGCAGGCCCTGGCGGGCGATTTCATCGGCATTGTGCAAGGTCGCGTTGGTGACGATGACGCCGCCGACGCCGACGGGTTCAAGCCGCGCCACCGGCGTCAGCACGCCGGTACGGCCGACCTGGATATCGATGGCGAGCAGCCGCGTGACGGCCTTTTCGGCGGGGAATTTGTGCGCGATGGCCCAGCGTGGGGACCGTGCCACCTGCCCCAGCCGTTCCTGCCAGTCGAGCCGGTCGACCTTGTAGACGACGCCGTCGATATCGAACGGCAGGTCGGCGCGGTCGGTCTCTATGCTGCGGTAGACGGCGAGCGCCGCATCGACGCTGTCGCAGGTCACCAGCCGGTCGCTGACCGGAAACCCCCAGCGCGCGAACGCCGCCATGACGCCGGCCTGCGTTTCGGCGGGCACCGCGCTCAATTCGCCCCAGCCATGCGCGAAAAACCGCAGCGGGCGCGCGCGGGTGACGGCAACGTCGAGCTGGCGCAGCGAGCCGGCGGCGGCGTTGCGCGGGTTGGCGTAGGTGCGCTCGCCGCGCTGTTCGGCGGCGGCGTTCATGGCCACGAAATCAGGCTTGGAAAGATAGACCTCGCCGCGCACCTCGATCACCTCGGGCCAGCCAGAGCCACTCAGGCGCTTGGGGATCTCGGAGATGGTCCGCAGGTTCTCGGTGACGTCCTCCCCTACCCGGCCGTCCCCACGGGTGGCCCCCTGGACCAGGATGCCGTTCTCGTAGCGCAGGGAGGCCGACAGGCCGTCAATCTTGGGTTCGGCCGTATAGCCCACCGTGACATCGGCCTCGATCCGCAGGAAGCGGCGGATGCGGGCGTCGAAGTCCACGGCCTCGTCATCGGCAAAGGCATTGTCGAGGCTCATCATCCGGACTTCGTGAGTAACCTTCGACAGCGGCGACGCCTCGACCGCGTGGCCGACCAGCCGGCTCGGACTGTCCTCGCGCACCAGCTGCGGAAACGCCGCCTCAAGCTCGGCATTGCGCCGCACCAGCGCGTCATACTCGGCGTCGGAAATCTCGGGCGCGTCCTCGGCATGATAACGCCGATTATGATGCGCGATCTGCCTGGCGAGCCGCATCAGCTCGTTGGCGGCGTCTGCTTCGGTCGTTACACTCGCCTGGTTCATGCGCCAAATTTGTCCGTCATCCGAATTTCGCCGACAATCGCGGCGTTGAACGCAGGCAGGTCTGCCGCTGGAATCCAGTATTCGCTGTGCGCCCTGCCACCGGCAACTTCGACGGGATAGTTCGACAAAAAATCAGCATCGACGTCGAACTCGGTGACGAAGCCTGAACCACTGGCCGGAACGTTCCAGTCGCGCGCAATCTTGATCGCGTAGTCCCGTGTGGTCACCGGGTAAAAGATCGGCTGTTCCGGCAAGCGCGGAGGAAAGTCGCGCATCCCGCTAGCCTCGATCAAGGCAAGTTCTTCCGGACCAACTGGTCGCCACAACGTGATGGTCGACATCACACCCCCTCCAGCAGCCGGTCCGCCTGGGCCCGCGCCTCGGGGGTCACTTCGGCGCCGCTCAGCATCCGGGCGATTTCTTCCTGGCGGCCGGCGTTGTCGAGCAGGTGGACCGAGGTGCGGGTGACCACGCCCTGGCTGGTCTTGGCAATCACGTAGTGCAGCCCGCCCCGCGCCGCGACTTGCGGGCTGTGGGTTACCGCCAGCAATTGCCCGCCATCCGCCAGCCGCGCCAGCCGCTCGCCGATCGCGCTGGCGACCGCGCCGCCGACCCCGCGCTGCAACCCGCCCGCATCTGGCTCTTCGACCCGCTCATGACGCACCGCCGGATTTTTGTGCCACAGAGGGCGCAGAGATCGCAGAGGCGGAAAGAATCCAGGTGTTG
>CALDHQ010000481.1 GCA_937894055.1 uncultured Polymorphobacter sp. | reverse complement strand
CGCTATCGCGCAGGACATCGCGCGGCAGGTCGGCCTGCCCGCAGTCCCCGAACCCGCCAGCTGGGCGATGATGATTGCCGGCTTCGGGCTGGTCGGCAGCTCATTGCGCCGGCGTCGCGTGGTGACCCATAACGCCTGACCGGCACAGCGCTCGAATCGTCTAACGGGCCGCGCGGCAGTCGCCGTGCGGCCCGTTTGCTGTGTGGCCTATCCCGCTGAAAACAGGGTTAATTTCGGCGGCGGTGTAATGCTGCCATTACACATTCATGACCGGTTAACCACCGAAAGTGTTGTAGCAGCACCGCTGCCACAACTGGCACGACCCTTGCTTTGAAACGACTGAACCCGGTGTCGTTACTAGCCTTGCCGGGGTCGCTTAGCTTCTCTGTCTGCAAGGATGTAAAAATGCGTACCCATAATGCAATTGCTTTCGCACTCGTCGCCGCCGCTGCTGCCGCGGCGCCTGCCGCCGCTGTCACGAACGTTATCGTCAACGGCAGCTTCGAAGCCGGCCTGTCGGGCTGGACTCCGGTCAACGATGCGCTTGCCAGGCCGATCGCGGTGCTCGACTACAACTGCAACTGCGCCTATCCGAACGGCGCCTATGGCGAGGCCGTGATGATCGACACCTCGCTGTCGCTCAGCCCCGACGCCGCAGGCCGCAAGGCCGCCTATTTCGTCGATGACTATGCCGTCAACCAGAGCCTGACGCAGTCGAACTGGTACGCCGCGGGCGTCTATCAAGTCGGTTTCAGCGCCTATCTGCCCGCCAACGGCTACCGCAACCGCTATGATGCGACCTTTGCCGGGCAGATTGCCGGCACGACCATCGCGTCGTTCACCGCGTCGCAGGGTGTGGCGCAAAACTGGGTCAACTACAGCGGCAACGTCACCATCGCCAACGCCGGCTTCTATGACACCGGCTTCGTCTACAATTCGTTCGGCGGCCCGGCGAAGGATGTCGTCATCGACCGCGTCTATGCCGTGCAGACCGGCACCGTCCCCGAACCCGCAAGCTGGGCGATGCTGATTGCCGGCTTTGGGCTGGTCGGCGCGATGCTGCGCCGCCGCCGTGGAACCGTCGTCGCCGCCTGATCGCACCAAAAGCGCCGTTCGTGTCTCGAAAGCACACGGACGGCGCTATTTATTGCTGATAACCGGCACTCCATAGCAACAAAATTACTTCAACCGAGGTTGACACGGCAACTTTGCGTCCGTATTGCGACGCTTCGCTGTTAGAAACACAACCCCGGAGCCGGCCATGGCCAGCCTTTCTGCATCTGCCCCGCGCGACCTCACCGGCGCCGAGATCATCGTCCAGGCACTGACCGACCTCGGTGTCGAGGTGATCTTCGGTTATCCCGGCGGCGCGGTGCTGCCGATTTACGACGCGCTGTTCCACCAGACGCGCATCCGCCACATACTCGTGCGCCATGAGCAGGCGGCGATCCACGCGGCCGAGGGTTATGCGCGTTCGACCGGCAAACCCGGCGTGGCTCTGGTCACCAGCGGCCCCGGTGCGACCAATGCCGTCACCGGAATCACCGATGCGATGTGCGACTCCATCCCGATCGTCGTGCTGACCGGCCAGGTGCCGACGCATCTGATCGGCACCGATGCCTTCCAGGAATGCGACACCGTCGGCATCACGCGCCACTGCTCGAAGCACAACTACCTCGTCAAGGACGTGACGCGGCTCGGCGACATCATCCATGAGGCGTTCCACATCGCCACCGCCGGCCGCCCCGGCCCCGTCGTCGTCGATCTGCCCAAGGACATTCAGGTGGCGCGCGCGCGCTACGTCCGCCCCGGCAAGATCGAGCACAAGACCTACAAGCCGCAGATCAAGGGCGATTTGAAGGCGATCGAAGCCGCGTGCGAGATGATCGCCGCCGCCGAACGCCCGATCCTCTACACCGGCGGCGGCATCATCAATTCCGGCCCCGGTGCGGCGCAGATGCTGCGCGAACTGGCGAAGCTGACCGGTGCGCCGGTGACCTCGACCTTGATGGGCCTCGGCACCATCCCGCAGGACGACAAGCAGTTCCTTGGCATGCTGGGGATGCACGGGTCGTACGAAGCCAATATGGCGATGAACCAGTGCGACCTGATGGTCTGCCTCGGTGCGCGCTTCGATGACCGCGTCACCGGGCGCCTCGATGCCTTCTCGCCGAATTCGAAGAAGATCCACGTCGATATCGACCGCTCGTCGATCAACAAGGTCGTGCGTGTCGACCTCGGCATCGTCGGCGATGTCGGCCATGTGCTCGAAGACATGCTCAAGGTCTGGAAATCACGCCGGTTGCGTACCCCCGATCTGGCGCAATGGTGGGCGAAAATCGCCGGCTGGCGCGCCCGCGACAGCTTCGGCTTCACGCAAACCGGCAGCGAGATCATGCCGCAGCAGGCGATCAAGCGGCTGTATGAAATGACGCGCAAGTCGCAGCCGATCATCACCACCGAAGTCGGCCAGCACCAGATGTGGGCGGCGCAGCATTTCGGCTTCGATGCACCGAACAAGTGGCTGACCAGCGGTGGCCTCGGCACGATGGGCTACGGCCTGCCCGCCGCCATCGGCGCGCAGCTTGGCAACCCCAATGCGCTGGTCATCGACATCGCCGGCGAGGCGTCGATCCAGATGAACATCCAGGAGCTCGGCACGGCAATCCAGTACCGGCTGCCGGTCAAGATCTTCATCGTCAACAATGAATACATGGGCATGGTGCGCCAGTGGCAGGAACTCAACCACGGCTCGCGCTATTCGGAAAGCTATTCGGATTCGCTGCCTGACTTCGTCAAGCTGGCGGAGGCCTATGGCTGGACCGGCATCCGCATCGAAGACGCCGCCGACCTCGACGCCGGCATTGCCGCGATGATTGCGACGCCCGGCCCGGTGCTCGTCGATTGCCGCGTTGCCCAGCTGACGAACTGCTTCCCGATGATCGCGTCGGGCGCAGCGCATACCGACATGATGCTCGGCCCCGATGACAAGACATCGGCCGCCGACGAAGATGCACAGGCTTTGGTCTAATGAAAACCGTCCCCTCCGAACGTCACACGCTGTCGATTCTCGTCGATAACGAAGCCGGGGTGCTGGCGCGCATCGTCGGGCTGTTTTCGGCGCGCGGCTACAACATCGACAGCCTGACGGTGGCCGATGTGTCGGGCGACCATGCCGTCAGCCGCATCACCGTGGTGACCAGCGGGCCGCCCGCCGTCATCGAACAGATCATGGCACAGCTCGACCGG
>CALDHQ010000480.1 GCA_937894055.1 uncultured Polymorphobacter sp. | reverse complement strand
CGTCGATGGTGGTCGCCCGCAGGCGCACGCTCTGCTCGACGCGCTCGAACTCATCGACATTTCGAACAATGTCGGCGATTCGCGGACCTTGATGACGCATCCGGCATCGACGACGCACGCCAGCGTCGCCGAGGACAAGCGCCTCGAAATGGGCATTACCGAAGGCATGCTGCGGCTGTCGGTCGGGCTGGAAGACCCACGCGACCTCATCACCGACCTTGACCAGGCCCTGCGGCGCGCCGGGCTATGACCAACGGCGGCCAGCCGATGAATGTGTTCTTCCCGTTCGCGGCGGAGACGCTCGGCGTCGTGGTGCGCGTCAACCCGCGCTTCCTGCCCGACCAGTCCGACCCGCAGCAGCGGCGTTACGCATGGAGCTATCATGTCCGCATCGAAAACCGCTCGCCGTCGCCGGTGCAGCTGACCGATCGCCACTGGGTCATCACCGACGGCAACGGCCAGATCGAGGAAGTCCGCGGCCCTGGCGTCGTCGGCCAGACACCGGTCATCGAGCCCGGACAATCGTATGACTATGTCTCGGGCTGCGGCCTGACCACGCCGTCGGGGTCGATGCACGGCAGCTTCCGCATGCTGGCGGGCAAGGTGCCGTTCGATGCGACGATCCCGAAGTTCGGGTTGCTCAGCCCGCCGCCGCGCGCGGTCCGCAAATGAAGCGCACGCACCTGCCGCTCAACGCGCTGCGCGTCTTCGACGCTGCCGCGCGGCATCTGTCGTTCACCAAGGCTGCCGATGAGCTCGCGGTGACGCCCGCCGCCGTCGGCCAGCAGATCCGCGCGCTCGAGGACGTGCTCGGCGTCGTGCTGTTTCGCCGCATGACGCGCAACCTCGAGCTGACGCCCGAGGCCGAGCGTGCGCTGCCTGCATTGCGCGCCGGGTTCCTCGAGTTCGAGGAATCGGTGCGGCTGCTGCAGGAAGCACAGGGCTCGAAGACGCTGACGCTGGCCGCACCGCGCGATCTGACAGCGAAATGGCTCGGCGTGCAGCTGGCGGCCTATACCGCGCTCAACCCCGATGTGCGCTTCGTCATCGTCTCGGCGGATGACGGCATCGATTTCACCCAGGCTAACCTCGACCTCGCACTGGTGTTCGGCCCGGCGCCGAATGACGAGGGCATCCACGGCAAGCCGCTCGGCGTCGAAACGCTGGTGACCGTCAGCGCACCGGGCCATACCAGCGACGGCTGCTTCATCCGCTACCCCGGCGATGCGATGCCGCCCGAAGGTTGCAGCACGCTGACGGTTGCCGATGCCGGGCTGGCGCTTGATGCCGCCGCAGCCGGTCTGGGCCGGGCGCGCGTGCCGGCGCTGCTTGCGGCCGCCGATATTGCCAGCGGGCGGGTCGTCGCCAGCGGTGATCCCGAACCGATCAATCAAGCCTGGTGGCTGATGGCGCCGACACCGCAATGGCGACAGGCCAAGGTCAAGGCGCTGGTCGAATTCCTTCTCTCCGGTTTCTGACGCCGGCGTAGCGCGCGCCTATAGCCGGGGCTTCAACGCGCGCGTCAGAACCCGCCGCGCCGACTGCTCGAAACCGGGTTCGAGATAGGGTGCCAGCAGGTCGAAAATCTGCCCGACACCTTCGACCATATCGGCCTTGGTCACAGTTTCGCGCCCCGATATCTGCACATAGCGCACCCAGTTCATCCAGATCAGCCAGGTATTGAGCGCCAGCGAACGCAGGCCGCCCTTGCGCTTCGGCGACGTCATCGAGCCGTCGGCGACAAGCTGCGTGACGATCGCTTCGAGCGCTGCGAGCGCCCAGTCCTGCAACGCCCGGTATTGTGCGGCGAGAACGTCATCGCGGCGCAACAGGTGGTGCAGCGCGCCGAAAAAGAACCGGTAGGTCCAGACGAGATCGAAGCTGCGCAGATAGAAATCGGCAAAGCGCGCCGCCGGTATCGGCGGCGTCACGTCATCGACCAGGATGGCGCGGAATTCGGCGTCGAGGTCGGCGAACAGCGCGCGCACGATGTCCTCGCGATTCTTGAAATGATAATAGAGGTTGCCCGGGCTGACCCCCAGCGCCTGCGCAATCCGCGACGTGCCGACGGCCTGCGCGCCGGCTTCGTTCATCAGCTCCAGCGCCGTTTCCAGAATGCGTTCGCGATTGCTCATCCGGTCTCCGTCCCCGACCCAATGTCGCGATTGACTCTGCCGACAAATAGAGTATTTCCTCTAATTAGAGCAAGCACTCTAATGGTGGGGACCATGGCTGAACAGGTTTCGAAGCGGATGACGGTGCGCCGCGTGCCGTTCGCCTATCGCCAAGACATTGCGCTGCACTGGAATGCCCGCCGGCCGGAATTCTCGCACATCGTCAATGCCGCGTCGCTGGCGATGCCCTATCTCGAACCCTATCTGATCAAGACCATGCGGCAGGCGCGTGCGCAGATCACCGACGCGTCGCTGGTTGCCGATCTCGACCTCTACTGCGCGCAGGAATCGACGCATTACCTCAAGCATCGCAAGTTCAACGACACCGTCAGGGCGCAGCGCCCGCAGGCGGTGGCCGATCTCGAAGCGCGGCTGGCCGCCGACTATGCG
>CALDHQ010000479.1 GCA_937894055.1 uncultured Polymorphobacter sp. | reverse complement strand
CAGGCGACTATCGAACAGTTATCTGAACACGCCCATGTATCGCCAACGACTATATATAAATATTTTGAAAACAAAGAAAACTTATTTGCTGAAGCATTGAGTGAGATCTGGGAGGCAAAGATTGCCTGGGCAAATCAGAGTCGCACTGCCGGCGATCGTGTCGAAACTACCATAGATACTGGCCGCAAACTTCTATGGGCAAAAGAGCACGATCCTTTCTTTGCAAAAATTATTCGTAATATTTTGTCGGTAAATCAATCATTCGTAGTTCATTCAGTTGGGGCGGAAGGCAAAAAAGTATTTAAGGAACTTGCTGCCAACGGTGCTCTAAAAAATGACGATTTCGAGAAGCGCTGGATTTTGTGGACCAATATCTTGGCAGGGCTATTTGTCTCTGTTTACGTGACGGAGGAACTTAAAGCTGCCGAAGCTGAAATTGCGGACGGTGAAGTCGCCGGGTTTGACCGGCCATTCGGCGGACTGCGCGGGTGCGGCCAAGGTGACGGCGATAAGGGCGAAGGCGGCAAGCCGCGTGCGTGTGGAGCTGTTCATCGGGCGAGCCTAGCGCCGCGCGGCAACGCGTCAAGCGCGCGGCTTGAGGTGCGCCCCCTGCCATGCTACCGGCTCCGCAATCTTAACCGCTCGAGGTTCCATGTCCGTAGACTCCGCAACCGTCAGAAAGATCGCCCGGCTGGCGCGGATCGATATCGCCGAAAGCGACGTCGATGTGCTCGCCGGCGAGCTGAGCAGCATTCTGGGCTGGATCGAGCAGCTTGGCGAAGTCGATACCAAGGGCGTAGCACCGATGACCGCGGTCATCCCCAACCATCTGGCGTGGCGCGCCGATGTCGTCACCGATGGCGGTGTGCGCGACAAGGTGCTGGCCAACGCCCCGCAGGCCGAATTCGGCTTTTTTGCCGTGCCGAAGGTGATCGAATAGTGACCGAGCTGACCAACCTGACCATCGGCGCGATGCGCGACGGGCTGCGCGCCAAGTCGTTTTCGGCGGCCGAACTCACCGACAGCCATATCGCTGCGGTCGAAAGCGCGCGCGCGCTCAACGCCTTCATCGTCGAAACCCCCGACCATGCGCGTGCCGGTGCGGCGGCCGCCGATGCGGCGCTTGCCAAGGGCGAGGCCAAGCCGCTGACCGGCATCCCGCTCGGCATCAAGGATTTGTTCGCGACGCAGGGCGTGCAGACGACCGCCGCGTCGAAAATCCTCGAAGGCTTTGTGCCGCAGTACGAATCCACCGTGACGTCGCAGCTGTTTGCCGATGGCGCGGTGATGCTCGGCAAGCTCAACCTCGACCAGTTCGCGATGGGATCATCGAACGAAACCAGCGCGTTCGGCAATGTCATTTCGCCGTGGCGCGCCGAAGGTTCGAACCGCCAGCTCGTGCCCGGCGGCTCGTCGGGCGGCTCGGCGGCGGCGGTTTCGGCGCGGCTGGTCGCGGGTGCGACGGGCACCGACACCGGCGGCTCGATCCGCCAGCCGGCAGCGTTCGTCGGCATCGCCGGCATCAAGCCGACCTATGGCCGCTGCTCGCGCTGGGGCGTCGTCGCGTTTGCCTCGTCGCTCGACCAGGCCGGGCCAATGGCGCGCGACGTGCGCGACTGCGCCATCCTGCTGAAAAGCATGTCGGGCTATGACCCCAAGGATTCGACCTCGCTCAACCTGCCCGTCCCCGATTTCGAGGCGGCGCTGACCGGCGACCTGCGCGGCGTGCGTGTCGGCGTGCCGAAGGAATATCGCCTCGAAGGCCTCGACCCGACGATCGACGCGCTGTGGACGCAGGGGCTGGCGTGGCTCAAGGACGCCGGCGCCACCATCGTCGATGTGTCGCTGCCGCACACCAAGTACGCGCTGCCGACCTATTACATCGTCGCGCCCGCCGAAGCCTCGTCGAACCTCGCGCGCTATGACGGCGTGCGCTACGGGCTGCGTGTTACCCCCGATGGCGCCAGCCTCGCGGAAATGTATTCGGCGACGCGCGCCGCGGGTTTCGGCGCCGAGGTCAAGCGCCGCATCATGATCGGCACCTATGTGCTGTCGGCGGGCTTTTACGACGCCTATTACACGCAGGCGCAGAAGGTCCGGACGCTGATTTCGCGCGACTTCACCGAAGCTTTCGAAAAGTGCGATGTGCTGCTGACGCCGACGGCGCCGAGCGCGGCGTTCGCGTTCGGTGACAAGGCCGATCCGCTCGAAATGTATTTGAACGACGTCTTCACCGTGCCGTCATCGCTCGCCGGGCTGCCGGCGATGTCGGTGCCCGCCGGGCTATCGCCGACGGGGTTGCCGCTCGGGCTGCAGCTCATTGGCCGCGCGCTTGACGAAGTGGGCGTGCTCAACGCCGGCTACGCCATTGAACGCGCCGCCGGGTTCAGCGCTGCACCGTCAAAATGGTGGTAACCATGTTGCGGCAGGTTCGCTGACCATGCCGCAGGCGCGGCGGGCCTTTGCGTTGCAGTTCGGGCGCTTCGCCGTCGTCGGCCTCGCCAATACCGCGACGACTTACATCGCCATGTGGCTGTTCCACGCCAAGCTCGGCATCGATGTCGAAGTCGCGGGCCGCAGCGCCTATGTCGTCGGCGCCATCCAGGGCTTCCTGCTCAGCCGCTACTGGACGTTCACCCACGCCGGCCAGGGTGCGGTGGCGCCGCAGGCACTGGGCTTCATCGGGATCGGTCTCGTCGACCGTGCCGGCAGCCACACGCAGCACGGCCATGCGCTGCAGCACGGCAGACATTTCCTCCAGCGTCGAGGCGGCGCTGAGGCCGTGCAGGCGCAGGGCCTCGCAGGTCTCGACCACCGTCTTGCCGTCGCCCG
>CALDHQ010000478.1 GCA_937894055.1 uncultured Polymorphobacter sp. | reverse complement strand
CACTATCATTCGCACCCCAACGGCAGCCTCGAACCCTCAAAGACCGATGCGGCGCGCGCGGTCGAGGATGGCCAGTTGTGGCTCATCGTCAGTGCCACCGGCGTACGCGCCTGGCAGGCGGTCGCGGGCGGCGCGCTGCATGGCCGCTTCGCGCCGGTCGAACTGGTGGTCGTCTGATGGCCACCGGCACCGTCAAATGGTTCAACCGCGCCAAGGGCTTCGGCTTCATCCGGCCCGACATCGGCGCGCGCGATGCCTTCGTCCATGTCTCTGCGGTGCATGTCGCCGGGCTTGACGTCATCGAGGAAGGCCAGCGCATCGAGTTCGAACTGACGCAGATGCGTGACGGCCGGCTGACCGCGCTCGGCCTGCGGCTGCTCGAAGAAGAGGACATCGTCGATCCGGACACCGACGAGCCGCCGGGCACAAACCCTTGAGTCCAAGCGCCGACAGGCAATTGCCTGAAAGGCATTAGCCTGATAACGCTTAATCTTTCGGTATGATTTGATACGGATTGCAGTTGCAATCCAGTCAGGCATGAGCGAGTGCCCGTGCTGACGTTGGTCGTGTAAAGCCTCCCAGGCAGGGCCCACGACAATGGATCGACAGGGGGAAGTTGAGGCAAATGACTGAATTGGCTGGACTTGTTGCGCGACGGCTTTGCCACGATTTCGCGGGTCCGATTGGCGCGATTTCTACCGCGCTCGATTTGCTCGAAGACGACAACAACCCCGAAATCCGCGGCCTGATCCGCGATAGCGCTCGCGGTCTGGCTGCCGCGCTGCGCCTGTACCGTGTCATTTTGTCGCCGAGCGAAGCCCCGCTCGCCAACCACGAAGCGCGCGCCCTGCTCGCCGACTGGGTCAGCGCGCGCAATGCGGTGACGCTCGATTGGCAGGTCAGTGGTGAACAGATCGCCGCGCCGGCTGCCGCAACCTTGCTTGGTCTGGCGCTGGTGGCCTGCGAGGCGCTGACGCGTGGCGGCAAGCTGACCGTCGGCGATGATTTCGTCGAAGCCGATGGTCCGAATCTGCGTCTCGACCGTGATGTCCATGATGCCATCGGCGGCGCCAGCGGTGCCGTGACGCCACGTGCCGCGCTGGCGCAAGTCGTCGTCGCCAACGCCGGCGTTGACGGCCAGCGCGTGGCGATGACCGCCGTGCCCCAAACACTCCGCCTGCGCGTCCATAGTTCCGGCGATATCGCCGCCTAGCGCATGGCCATCTGGGGCACGCTCATCGGCACGGCTGCCGGGCTGCTGCTCGGCGGCCCGCTCGGCGCGCTTGCCGGCGCCGCCGCGGGCGGTGCCGCCGATCTCGCGCTGCAGCAGCGCGGCAGTGCGACCAGCGCAGCCCGGCGCCAGGTGGCGTTCACCATCGCTGCGATTGCGCTGGCAGCCAAGATGGCGCGCGCCGACGGCGATGCCACCGATGCCGAGTTCGCCACCTTCCAACGGCTGTTCCAGGTGCCCGAAGCCGAACGCAGCAACGCGACGCGCTTCTACCGGCTCGCACAAGGCTCGACCGCCGGCTTCGAGGCCTATGCCGATCAGGCGGCGGCGCTGCTTGGCCGCGGCACGCCGGTTCTCGAAGATCTGCTCGAAGCACTACTGCTGATTGCCAAGACCGACGGCATCCACCCCGACGAGCTCGCCTATCTCGATGCGGTCGCGACGCGGCTGGGGTTCAGCGCGGCCGAATACGCCCGCATCCGGGCACGCCATCTGCCGAGCGGCGACGGTGTCGGCCGTGATGACCCCTATGCAGTCCTTGGCATCGAACCCGGCGCTGCGCCCGAAGCGGTGCGCGCCGCTTATCGCGCGCTGGTCAAGACCACGCACCCCGACCGCCACATGGCTGACGGTACCCCGCTCGAATTCATCAAGGTCGCCGAAGCGCGCATGGCGGCGCTCAATGCCGCCTACGCCGCAATCATGCCCAAAGGCGCCGCATGAAACCGATCCACATCGCCTTCATCCTGCTGATCGACTGCATCTGGGCCTTCAATACGGTCGCGATCAAGTTCAGCGTCAATGCGGTGCCGCCGTTGCTCGCGGTGGCAATCCGCTATGGCATCGTGCTGGCCGCGTGCCTGCCATTCATGCGCTGGGTCCCGGGCCGGATGCGGCTGATCGGGATCACCGGAGTCATTGCCGGGGCGCTGGCCATGGGCCTCGGCGCGATGTCGTTCAAGGCGGCGTACAATGTGTCGGCGCTGGCGATTGCCGGACAGCTCGGCGTGCCGTTCAGCTTGTTGCTGGCGATCATCTTCTACCGCGAACGCATCCGCTGGGTGCGGATGCTGGGGATTGCGCTGTCGTTCCTGGGGGTTGCGGTGATGGTTTTCGATCCGCGCATCTTTGACGAGCGTATCGCCATATTGCTGACCATCGCCGGCACGTTCTGCTGGGCGGTCGGCACGCTGCTGTTCCGGTCGCTGCGCGATCTCAACCCGCTCAACGTGCATGGCTGGCTGGCGCTGATCAGTATCCCGCTGCTCGGCGCGGCGAGCTATGTCGAGGAGCCCGGCGCGATCATGCAAATCGGGGCCATCGCCCCCGATATCTGGGGCTGGCTGGCCTATTCAGCGCTTGGCGCATCGGTTATCGGCCATGCCGGTATGTCGTATCTGTTCCGCCACTATCCGGTCAGCATGGTGTCACCGATGACGCTGCCGACGCCGCTGCTGTCTGTGATCGTCGCCACCGTGGTGCTCGGCACACCGGTCACCATCGAAATGGTCATCGGCGGCATCTTGACGATGATCGGCATCGCCATCATCACCTTGCGCACCGCGAACGCCCCCGAAGTCGAGGTGCTGGCATGAATTTCATCGAGCTGCCGAGCCCCAATTTCGACCAACGCCGCTTCCCCATCTCGATGATCGTGCTGCACTATACCGGCATGGAATCCGCGCAGGCCGCGCTCGACCGCCTCGCCGACCCGGCCGCCAAAGTGTCGGCGCACTACGTTGTCGCTGAAGACGGACAGATCGTCCGCATGGTCGACGAAGCCAACCGCGCCTGGCACGCCGGCCGCAGCGAATGGCGCGGCATCATGGACGTCAACAGCGCCAGCATCGGCATCGAAATCGTCAACCCCGGCCACGAATTCGGCTACCGCCCCTTCCCCGAGCCGCAAATGGCCGCGGTCGAGGCGCTGGTCTCCGACATCGCGCACCGCTACCAAATCTCCACCTGCATGGTCGTCGGCCACAGCGACATCGCCCCGGCACGCAAGCAAGACCCCGGCGAACTGTTCGACTGGCCCCGCCTCGCCCGCGCCGGCCTCGCCACGCCGATCCCCACTGACGGCTTCGACCCCAACTGGCTCGATATCGGCTTCCTCGCGGCGTTGAAGCGCTGGGGGTATGACACCGACGACGCCCACGCCGCTGTCGTTGCCTTCCAGCGCCGGTTCCGGCCGGCCAAAATCGACGGTGTCATCGATGCCGAATGCCGGACGCTGCTGCGCAGTATTCTAGTAGCAGGGTAAAGGGCCTCCGGCGGGCAGGCCTGAGGCCTGCACCCATTTGTTTGGCGCTCTTCAATCG
>CALDHQ010000477.1 GCA_937894055.1 uncultured Polymorphobacter sp. | reverse complement strand
GGTCGGGGTGGATCTGCGGCTCGTGCTCGAACACGTCGAGCCCGGCGCCGGCGATGCCGCGCCGTGACAGCGCGGCTGCGAGTGCCGCCTCGTCGACGATTTCGCCGCGTGCGGTGTTGATGAGGTAGACGTGGCGCTGCATCAGCCGCAGCGCCTTGTCGTTGATCAAATGGTGCGTTTCGGGGGTGTGCGGACAGTTGATCGACACGATATCGACGCGGGTCAGCATCGCTTCGAGCGTCGGCCACCACGTTGCCTCCAAGCCGGCCTCGACACTCGCGGGCAGGCGTTCGCGGTTGTGGTAGTGCACCGCCAGGCCGAAGCCGCGCGCGCGCGTCGCAACCGCCTGGCCGATGCGGCCCATGCCGATGATGCCGAGCCGCTTGCCGGTGATGCGGTGGCCGAGCATGCCGGTCGGCGACCAGCCGGTCCAATTGCCTTCGCGGATGATCTTCTCGCCCTCGGCAATGCGGCGCGGCACCGACAGGATCAGCGCCATCACCATGTCGGCGGTGTCATCGGTCAGCACGCCGGGCGTGTTGGTGACGACGATGTTCTTCTCGCGCGCCGCGTGCAGGTCGATGTGATCGATGCCGACACCGAAATTGGCGATGAGCTTGAGCTTTTCGCCGGCCTCGGCCAGCACCGCGGCATCGACATGGTCGGTGACGGTGGGCACGAACACATCGGCGCGGCGCACCGCATCGATCAGGCGCGCCTGGTCGAACGGCGTGTCGTCGAAGTTCAGTTCGACATCGAAAAGTTCGGCCATGCGCGTTTCGACCGCCTGCGGCAGGCGGCGGCTGACGATGACCTTGGGGCGCGCGGTTTTGGGCATGGCACAAGCGCTACTAAGCCGCCCCGCACGCGTCAAGCGTGGCGCGATGCGGGCGCGTGCACACGGGCGCTGTTATTTCGGTACGAACGCGCTAAGACAAAATGATGCGCCTGTGGATTGCCCTGATTTTACTGACTGCCGCGCCGGTCGCGGCCGAAGAACTCGCCGACGGCCGTTCGGGGCTGGCGGTGCCGCGCTTCGTGTCGATCAAGCCGTCAAAGGCCTATCTGCGCACCGGCCCGGGCGACCAATACCCGATCGCCTGGGAATATGTCCGCGCCGGGCTGCCCGTCGAAGTCATCAAGGAATGGGGCATCTGGCGCCAGCTCCGCGACAGCGACGGCACCATCGGCTGGATGAACAAGAACCTGCTCACCGGCGAGCGCCACGCCATCGTCACGCGCAACATCCGCACGCTGTACGAAGGCCCCGACCTGCAGGCGCGCCCGGTGTGGCGCATCGAACCCGGCGCCATCGTCAGCGTGACGCTGTGCGAAGCCGCCTGGTGCCGCGTCACCCGCGACGGCAAGGGCGGCTACATCCCGCGCAATCAGTTGTGGGGCGTGTATCCGACCGAATCGATTGCTGACTGAGGTTTAGAGCGCAGCCACTTTCTTGATCCTCCCCGTCTTCGGGGAGGGGGACCGCCTCTTGGCGGTGGAGGGGTTGACGGCGGTAAGGTCAGCACATTGCGGGTGGGTTGGAATGCCCCTCCACCGCGCGAAGTGCGCGGTCCCCCTCCCCGAAGACGGGGAGGATCTAGAGGGTAGGCCCTTAACCTTCGCCCAGCAGCCGCGCCTTCTGCGCCTCGAATTCCGCCTGCGTAATCAAGCCTTTGTCGCGCAACTCGCCAAAGCGCATGATTTCGGCAACGACATCGGCGTTCTTCGCCTTGGGCTTGGATTTGACGCTGGTCGGGGTCGCTTCGATGGCACCGGCGACGGCATCGGGCGCGGCTTCCGCGCGGTTGCTGCCGCGCCAGGCACCGATCGCGGCACCGATGGCGCCACCGATGATGGCGCCATTGCGACCACCGACCGCGTCGCCGACTGCGGCACCGGCGCCGCCGCCGATCGCGCCGCCGAGCACGGTGGCGGCCTTGTCACCGGCCTGTGAAGTGAATGACATCGCGGCCAGAGCCAGCGCTGCTGCAATCTTGTGCTTCATTGGATTCTCCCTGATGAATGAAATGCGGATGGCCGACGATCAATCGTCGCAATCGCGGCCATGGTCCTGATGATGACGGCCGCGACCGCGGCCGTGGTCCCAGTCGCGACGACCGTGGTCATGGCCCTGACGACCGTAGTCGTAGCCACGGTACTCGACATAGCGCGGCTGGTAACGGGGTTCATAGCGAGGCTCGTAACGCGGCTGGTAGGCCGGCTCGTAACGGGTGTCGTAGTAGCGCGCCTCGCGCTCCTGACGACGACCGCTCTGGCTGCCGATCGAGGCGCCGATCAGCCCGCCGAAAGCGCCACCGACCACCGCGCCATCGCGGCCGCCGATCGAATCACCAACCGCCACACCGGCAGCGGCACCGATCGCCGCACCGCCCAGGCCGCCTGCGCCGCCACTGCCGTTGGTGCCGGATGCTCCACCATTACCGCCGAAACCGCCGGCACCGCCGATTCCGCCGTCTGCGCCGTCACGTAGGAAAACGCTTTCATCGGTAGGCATGGCCGCCGCCGTTGCTCTCCACCCACGGCGCGTCCGGCGCCGCGGCCGCCGCGCGGGGCATGTGGTGCGTGCGGATGCCGCGCGGACGCAGGTCCATCACTTCGCCAAGGCGCTTTTCGAGCTTGGCGAGATCGACCTTCTCCGTGCCATCGCAGTTCGCATAGATCGACAGCGGTTCCGGCACGCCGATGGCGTAGGAAAGCTGGATCACGCAACGCTCGGCGAGACCGGCGGCGACAACGTTCTTGGCGAGATAGCGCGCGGCGTAAGCAGCCGAACGGTCAACCTTCGTCGGGTCCTTGCCCGAGAAAGCGCCGCCGCCATGCGGGGCCGCGCCGCCATACGTATCGACAATGATCTTCCGGCCCGTCAGGCCGCAATCGCCATCGGGACCGCCGATGACGAACTTGCCCGTCGGGTTGATGTGCCAGATGCAATCCCTGGCGATCGGCAGCGTGTCGCCGAGAGCCTTGCGGATATAGGGCTCAACGATCTTGCGGATGTCATCGCTCGACTGGTGCGGGTCCGTGTGCTGGGTCGACAGCACGATCGAAACGGCTTCCTTCGGCTTGCCGTTCTCGTAGCGAACGGTGACCTGGGATTTGGCGTCGGGGGCGAGCGTCTTTTCCTTGCCGGAATGGCGTGCGTCGGCGAGGAGCTTGAGGATGCGGTGCGAATACTGGATCGGCGCCGGCATCAGCTCGGGCGTCTCGTTCGTCGCATAGCCGAACATGATGCCCTGGTCGCCCGCGCCCTCTTCCTTGTTGCCCGACGCATCAACGCCCTGCGCGATGTGTTCCGACTGGCCATGCAGCAGGACTTCGATATTGGCGTCGCGCCAGCTGAAGCCTTCCTGATCGTAGCCGATGTCCTTGATGGCCATCCGCGCGTGGTGGGCGATCAGGTCTTTCGTCACCGCATCCGTTCCGCGGAATTCGCCGGCAATCACCACCTTGTTGGTCGTCGCCAGAGTCTCGGCGGCGCAACGCAGCGACCAGACATCAAGGCCCTGCTCGATCGTGGTGCGGTAAGAT
>CALDHQ010000476.1 GCA_937894055.1 uncultured Polymorphobacter sp. | reverse complement strand
ATGACATGTGGGCGGCGCTCGATGCGCTCGCCGACGTACCGGTGCTGTCGCTGCGCGGCGCGCTGTCGGACATTTTCAGCGCCGCGACACAAAAGGCGATGGCAGCACGGCTGCCGCTTTTGAAGGCTGCGACCATCGCCAATGTCGGCCACGCACCAACGCTCGACGAAACCGCCAGCACCAAGGCCATCGACGCGTTTCTGGCCGAGCTTGCAGGCTGACAATTCCACCGCCAAAGTGCGGCATACTTTCTGGGGAGACTTGAAATGACTGACCGCCACGTCTGGAAACTTGCACGCCGCCCTGTCGGTGACATCGCCGACGGCGACCTTGTCTACACCACCGAAGCCATGCCCGTGCCCGGCCCCGGCCAGTTCGTGCTGCGCGTCATCTATCTGTCGCTCGACCCGACCAACCGCATCTGGATGAGCGACCAGGAACAGTACATGCCGCCCGTCGAAATCGGCGCCGGCATGCGCGGCGGCGTCTGCGGCCGCGTCGCGGCGTCGAACAAGGAAGGCGTCGCGGTCGGCGACCTCTACGCCGGGCTCGGCGAATGGGCCGACTATATCCTGACCGACGGCACCGGCCTCGCGCGCCTGCCCGAACTGCCCGGCATCACCCTGGCGGAAAGCTTCGGCACGCTCGGCCTCGTCGGCCCGACCGCCTATTTCGGGCTGCTCGATATCGGCAAGCCGCAGCCCGGCGAAACCATCGTCGTGTCGGCCGCTGCCGGCGGCGTCGGGCAAGTCGTCGGCCAGATCGGCAAGATCAAGGGCTGCAAGGTCATCGGCATCGCCGGCGGCAAGGCCAAGTGCGACTATGTCGTCAACGAACTCGGCTTCGATGCCTGCATCGACTACAAATCGCAGGACGTCGGCAAGGAGCTCGACCGCCTCGCCCCCGAAGGCGTCGACATCAATTTCGAACAGGTCGGCGGCAAAATCATGGAAACCGTGCTCGCACGCATGAAGCTGTTCGGCCGCATCCCGCTGTGCGGCATGATCTCGCAGTACAATGACATCGACGGCACCGAGCCGCCGGGCATCTGGACGATGATGCTGATGCGCCGCCTGACCGTCCGCGGCTTCATCGTCACCGACTTCATGCCGCGCTTCGGCGAGGCCGCGATGGAAATGGCAGGCTGGATGATGACCGGCAAGCTCAAGACGCGCCAGGATATCCGCAAGGGCCTTGAACACGCCGCCGAAACCGTCAAGGACCTCTACAGCGGCGGCAATTTCGGCAAGCTGCTGGTGGAAGTCACGCCGCCGTAAGGGGGACGAGAAGAGCCTCCGGCGGGCAGGGGCTTGGCCCCTGCACCCAATTGTCGGGCGCGCTTCAAT
>CALDHQ010000475.1 GCA_937894055.1 uncultured Polymorphobacter sp. | reverse complement strand
CCGAACATGCCGGCGCCCCGCAGCGCTGTAGAACCGCGCAACATGCCCAGCGCATGCAGACCGCGGCCGACGATCAGCAGCATGCCGATGGTCCAGAGCAGGCCGGCGGGCGTGACACCGACCTCGACCAGGGCCAGCAGGATCAGCCCCATCGGCGCGTATTCGGTGAAATTGCCCTGGGCGCGGCTCGCCTGCAGCAGGCGGATATCCTCGCCCAGCCCGATGGCGACCCGCGTCGCCACCCGCGCGCGGATCACCTGGATGGACGCTGCATCCAAGGCGGCGTAGGGCTGGTCCAGACAAGTCACGGCTGCACCGCAGGCCAGCAGCCCGAGGACGCCGAACAGCAGGCCGATCGCGGTTATGATCTGTACCATCGCGTTGCGCAGCGCGTGGCGCCAGCCGGCTTCGCGGCCGTTGATCTGGTCGTAGTCGGGCGGCGCGTAGCTGACGTAGGCGATGCGCTGGTGGCCGAGGTTGAAGAGGTGGCGCACAACTTGGGTGAGGGCCTCGGGCTCGTTGCCGAGGCTGAAGGCCCAGTCGATGCCGCCCTTCCCGCCATACGTGGAGTCGAGGTAGGCCAAGATGGCGCTTGCGTTGCTCGCCTCCGCGGACCACGGGCCTGTCCCGCTCGGGCCCCGCCCCTCCCGGCCGAGATGCCGGGCTGGGAGAAGTTCGGCGCCCACGCGGCGCACTGGGTGCTTTACGGCCTGATGATCGGCATTCCGCTGACCGGCTGGGTGGTGGTGTCGGCCAGTCCGACCAACCTGCCGACGGTGATCTTCAAGACTGTGCCGTGGCCCCACCTGGGCTTCATCCACGACCTGGCCATGCCGGTGCGCCGCGCCCTCGAAGACCGGGTCGAACAGGTGCACATGCTGCTCGGCTACCAGCGCATCTTCGAAGCGGCGGTTGTTGAGGCTGAAATTGTTCTGGATGGTTTCGTAGCGCGCGAGGCCCTCGCCGGCGCTGGCTTCGAGCGACTTCATCAGCCCCCAGGCGGTTTCGTTGCTGCAGCCGAGCACGCGGACCTTGCCGCTTTCGACGAGGTCGTCGAGCGCGCGCATCACCGGTTCATAGCTGGTGCCATGGTCGGGCCAGTGCGTCTGGTAGAGGTCGATATAGTCGGTCTGCAGGCGCTTGAGGCTGGCCTCGACCGCGCGGACGATGTTGTGGCGGTCGAGCGAGGTCATGCCGGCGCGCTGCGACGACTGGATCCAGCCATGGCTCGGCCCGCTGACCTTGGTGGCGATGATCAGCGCGTCGCGGTCCTTGGTCTTGAGCCAGCGGCCGACGAATTCCTCGGTGCGCCCGGCCCATTTGCGGTCGGGCGGCACGGGGTAGTTTTCGGCGGTGTCGAAAAAGTCGATGCCGGCATCGACCGAGGCATCGAGGATGCGGAACGATTCCGCCTCGTCGACCTGCGACCCGAACGTCATCGTCCCCATGCAGATCGACGAGACATAGATGCCACTACGGCCGAGACGTTTGCGCTGCATGGTGTTCCCCGATGGATGTTGTTTGCATCATCGATAGGGTGCGCGCCGCGGGCTTGCAACCGGGCGCGATGGGCATTCGACTTGTCCGCACCAAACACAGAGTCATTCCCGCGCAGGCGGGAATCCATCTGCGGCCGACAAAAAGATGGATTCCCGCCTGCGCGGGAATGACGGCGGTGTTAAACGAATGACAGGCGCCTAAGCCTGATACACCGTCCGCCCGCCCGTCACCGTGCGCACCACCTTGATGTCCTTGATCTTGTCGTGCGCCACCGCCAGCGGGTCATCCGACAGCATGACGAAATCGGCGAGCTTGCCGGTGGTGATCGAGCCCTTGCTGGCTTCTTCGAACGACGCGTGCGCGCCGTTCAATGTGCTGACGCGCAGCGCTTGCGCCGCCGTGATGCGCTGGTTGGCGCCCCAGGTTTGGCCGTCCCAGCCGGTGCGCGTCACCATGCCCTGCATCGCCATCATCGGCGCGAACGGGCCGGGGTAGAAGTCCGACCCGGCGCACACCGGAATCCCGGCGTCGAGGAACGAGCGGAACGCCATGGCATTGCGCATCAGATCCTCGCCGTAGAAGCCGAACTTGTCGGAGTTGTAATAGGCGTAGCTGGTGAACGGCGCCGGGATCGCGCCAACCGCCTTGATGCGCCGCACGAGGTCGTCGTTGACCAGCGTGCAATGGGTGATCTTGAAGCGCGGATCGGCGACCGGATAAAGTTTCTGCGCGCGTTCATAGGCGGTCAGCGCCATGCCGATCGCGACATCGCCGTTGGCGTGGCAATTGACCTGGATGCCGGCGCGGTGGACCTTTTCGACCCAGGCGTCGAGCGCCTCCTGGCTCTGCGCGACATTGCCGTAATAGGGCGGCGTCCGGCCGGGGAACGGCACGCTCATCGCCATCGTGCGTTCGGAAAATGACCCGTCGACCATATGTTCGAACGTCGCGCCGAAGCGGATCCAGTCATCGCCGAAGCCGGTCTTGATGCCATTGGCGATCATCGCGTCGAGCATCGGGCCAGTGGATTCATAGCTGACGCGGTGGAGCAGGTCGCCGCGCGCGCGGATCGCCTGCAGCGCCGCGAAGTCGCCGCCCTGGTGATGGACACTGGTCAGGCCGTAGCGGGCATAGGCCTTCGACATATAGGCGGCGCCGTCGCGGCCGCGCTGCTGCGTTTGCGCAGGCGTCAGCACCGGCCGCGTGCCGGCCTTGTCGATAACGTCGGTCGCGTTGTCGGTGACGCGGCCGTTGAGCTTGCCCGATGCGTCGCGGTCGAAGGTGCCGCCGGGCGGGTTGGGCGTCGCATCGGTGACGCCGGCGAGCGCGAACGCCAAGCTGTTGTAATAGGCGGTGTGGCCGCCGCGGTGCAGCACCATCACCGGATGCGTCGTCGAAACGCGGTCGAGGTCGGCTTTGGTCAGCGCGCGCTTGTCGGAGATTTTGGTGTCGTCGAAGAAGAAGCCCTCGACCCATTGCCCCGGCGGCGTCGTCGCGGCGCGCGCCTGCAATTTGTCGATGATCGACTGGATGGTGAAGAATTCGACATCGAACGGGTTGCCGACGATGACTTCGTACAGCAGCACCTCGCCCACCGCATGGTTGTGGCAATCGATGAAGCCCGGCACCACCGCCTGCCCCTTGGCATCGATGACCTGCGTGCGCTTGCCGGCGAACGCCATCGCCGCGTCGTCATCCCCCACCGCAACGAACCGCCCGCCCGCCACCGCGAACGCCGTCGCGCGTGGCTGCCGGTCATCGACGGTGTGGACGCGGGCGTTGCGCACCACGAGATCGGCGTCACCCGGCAGTGCCGCGAACGCCGGGGCGGCGAGGCCCAAGCCAGTGAGTCCCAGTCCGCCCAGCACCTCGCGCCGGTTTGCGGCAATCCGCATGATGTGTCCCCCCACAGCGCCGCATTTTGCGCGGAGCGACAGGCTAACCGTTGCACAGGGACGCGGCAACTGCCGGAGCAACCAAACTCGCTTCCAGCTTGGACACATTTCCAAACCCCGCTCATCCCGAGCGAAGTCGAGGGACACACCCACCCGTCAGCGGGTCCCTCGACTTCGCTCGGGATGAGCGAGCTTGGGTGTTTCAATCAACCGGCAATCTGGTCTAGCTTCACCCCGATGCACGCGATCTTCTACAACGGCCCGGTCAACGCCGGTGGCATGCGCAACACGCAGCAACTGCTCGCCGATGCAGTGGCGAAGCGGCTCGACGACATCGTGCTAGTGCTGTCGAGCAACGGCGGCGATGTCGCGTCGGGGATGGGGCTGTACCATTTCATCCGCGCGCTGCCGGTGCCGGTGCGGCTGCACGCGGCGGGCGTCTGTTCATCGATTGCCGCGACGATTTTGCTCGCCAGCGACATCCGCACCGGCGCCGACCCGACGCATTTCGTGCTCCACGCCGCGACCTACCGCGAAGGCCCGAACCAGGGCCAGCCCGCCGCCAACACGCAGCTGATCACCGCGCCCTATCGCAGCCGCCTCGGCTGGGACGACGCGCGTGTCGCGCAATGCTTCACCACCGAAGAATGCACGCTGACAGTGCGCCAAGCCTGCGACTGGGGCATGGTGCAGGCGATTGGCGACCTGCGGCTGGCGCCCAGCGACACCACCGCGATCGTCTCTATTCCGAAATAGTCCGGCGGTTGCGTTGCCTGGGTAACGCAGGCGGGCAGTGACCTTGCGGCCACCGCCCGTCAAATCGTCGTCAGTTCAAGCGGTGGCGACAGTGCGATGCCGCCGCAGTGCCGCACCGACCATGCCGAAGCCGCCGATCATCAGCGCCCAGCTTGCCGGCTCGGGGACCGCATTGCCCACCGAATAGACCATGTCGGTGCCGAAATCGCCCGACGCATTGTCGATTACGTTGCCGGTCGCAATATCCTGGACCGACCATATGAAACCACCCCCGCCGGTGTTCGTGGTGAGCGGTCCGACGTTCTGGTCGAGCGACCCCGCCGCGCCGGCTACATTGCTGTAGCTGTACAGATAGTAGGTACCAGTGGTTGTGCCGTTATTGGGAGTTTCATAGGCAAAATGCTGGGTAAACGGGCTTGAATTGGTGTTGGCGATACCGCCATAGCTGCCGTCTTCCGTCAGCGTCACACCGTTGATGGTGAACGTCGCCTTGATGATCGGCGATCCGACGACGCCATAGGCGGGCCCGCCATAGCTTAGATCATAGGTCAGACCGTCACCGCTCTGAACGCCGCCCAGCGCCTTGTCATAGGTGTATTTGATCACCCAGCTATAGCCGGCGAGGTTGGTGCCTGGTGCGGTGAAGACACCGGTGTCGTCATTGCCGCGAGAGATGGTACCGCTGTAGGTGGCAATCTTGACGACTGCGGCCGCGGGCATCGCGGCGAGCAAGCCGGCGGCGGCAACCGCTGCGGCAAATGTACGAAACTGGTTCATGCTCAAGTCTCCCCTGTTTGCGGGCCAACCCGGGCAACCCGCGCCTTAAGAAAGGCAAAACTATTCTAGCACGATTCATGCCAAACCAGCGCAGAAGGTGAAGTAGTTATCTTGCAATGACTTGCGCGACCACACCCTGCCCGCCACCTTGCCGGAGTGTAAATTTATCTGACAGTTTGTCCGCCAATTCGGCGTTGCAGCCCCCGCGAACGCACAAGCGGGCGGCGGCTAAAACGCCACCGCCCGCCTACCGCGGTGCCGGTTCAGGCTGTAGCGACGGTCCGAGCCCGTTGCCGCGCAGTGCGACGCATTGCGCCACCCACCATGCCGAAGCCGGCGATCATCAGCGCCCAGCTCGCAGGTTCGGGAACCGCATTGCCGACCGAATAAACCGCGTCGGTACTCATTCTGGCGTAGGCGTATTCGGTATAGGTACCCGTCGTATAGTCGAATGTTTGCCACTGCGTATAACCATAGCTGCTCGCTGAAGCGACCGGTCCGAAATTCTGGTCGAGCGACGCCGGCGCGCCGGCAATATAGCTAAAATTGTCATTGTAGTTGCTGATATAGGTTATGCCATCGTCGAGAAAATCCTTGTTGAAGTGCTGCACGTATGGGGCCGTGGCCGTGTAGACATACCCCGCCCATGCACCCGGAAGAACCTTGGTCACGCCGTTGATCGTGATCGTGCTCGACAGCACCGGCGACCCGGCAATACCATAGCCGGCACCGCCGTAGCTGTTGTCATAGCTGACGCCGTCGGTGAACTGATAGCCGCCCAGTGCCCTGTCATAGGTATAGGTCGCGACCCAGCTATAGCCGGTGAGGTCGGTGTTCGGTGCGCCGAACACGCCGGTCTGGTCATAACCATGAGCAACAGTGCCGGTATATTTGGCGATCTTGACGACCGCAGCGGCGGGCATCGCCGCGAGCAGTCCGGCAGCGGCGACGGCTGCGGCAAGCAAACGAAACTGGTTCATGATGCATTCCCCTGTCTTGAGCCGCCGCCGGTGGCAGCCCGCACCTTTGAAAGGCAAAAGAACACTAGCACGATTCATGCCAAACCAGCGCAGAAGTCGAAATATTTATCCCACAATGACTTATGCGCACAGCCCTCCCCGCCACCTTGCAGGAGTGTAAAGTTTTCTGACAGTTTGTCCGCCAATTTGGCGTTGCGGCCCCCCGCGAAGGCGCAAACGGGCGGCGGCTATAGCGCCACCGCCCGCCAATCGCGGTGTCGGTTCAGGCGGTCGCGTAGGGGCGACGGCGCCG
>CALDHQ010000474.1 GCA_937894055.1 uncultured Polymorphobacter sp. | reverse complement strand
CTCTTCCGATCTGCTCGCGTTGATGTACTGCGCGTCGCAGGGCGCGCTGGACTCGTGGGACGAGGCGTACGAGTTGTCGTACCTCGCAGCGGCGGGCGTGCCCGTGGCGTCCATCGCGGCGGCGCAGTCCGTGGGCGTGGTGCCCATGATGGTCAAGTCGCTGCTGGCGCTGCCCTCTGACGTGCTGCGCCTGCGCGCGCCCGCGGCTATCTGCGCCTGGACATGGCCGAGCTGCCCGAACGCCTCGGCTGCCCGCCGGAGCTCGTCGAGACCGTGCTGGCGACCTGCCAGGGCTTCGAGCCGACCGGCGTCTTCGCCCGCGACGTGCGCGAATGCCTGGCCCTGCAGCTGCGCGAGAAGAACCGTCTCGACCCGGCCATGGACGCCCTGCTCGACAACCTGGCCCTGCTGGCCAAGCGCGACATGGCGGGCCTGCGCGCCGCTTGCGGCGTGGACGACGAAGACCTCAGCGACATGGTCTTCGAGCTGCGCGCCCTGACCCCCCGCCCCGGCGCGGCCTTCGGCGCCGAGCCGGTCGCCGCCGTGGCCGACCTGGTGCAGATCCCCGCATTCCTATGTCGCCAGACCGACCTCGTGACCGCGACCGCCCGCGCCACCCACGCCGCCGGCACGCGCACGATCTCGGCGTAGGCGCCGTCATGGCGGATGCCGAATTCCTGACCGCCCTGCACGGTGAAAGCCTTGCCGGTGGCATAGACATCGTCGAGGATCTTGGAGCGGCCAGGCGTCTTCAGGCTCGGCACGGCTTCGGCCAGCGGCTTGCCCTGTTCGGCGGTCATCAGCCGGGCGAGGTCGCTGGCGTTGGCCATCATCAGCGCGTGCCAGCGCTTGAGGATGTCGCCGCGCGCCTTGGCGGTCATCGCGGCCCAGGCCGGGAAGGCGGCGGCGGCGGCGGCGACGGCGGCTTCGGTCTCAGTGGCACCGAGTGCCGGGATCGTGCCGATCGGCCGGCCATTGGCGGGGTTGGTGACGGTGATGGTTTCGGTGGCGGTGACCCATTCACCGTTGACCCAGGCGGCTTCGCGCAGCAGGTCGGGGCGCTGTAGGGCGAGGCGGGTGCGTTCGGCGGTCGTATCGAGCATGGGGGAATCCTCGGCAAATCAATGCCGCACGTCTTAGTGGGTTCAGGCGGGCGGCTCCAGTGCTATGCTGACAAATCACGTGGGTGGGGGTTTGAGGATGCGATTGCAAAAGTGGCTGCTGGCGGCGGTGCTGGCGCTGGGGGTTGGCGGCAGTGCGGCGGCGGCGGAGTTCGCCTCCACCGTGCCGACGGCGCGCGTCGATTACTGGCAGAAGCGCGAGGCCGACATCACCGCGATGCTGGCCGACACCAAGGACCTGTCGGCGGTGAAGCTGGTGTTCCTGGGCGATTCGATCACCGATTTCTGGCATCTCGGCGAAAACCCGTGGTTCAAGGGGCTGTATTGCGGCCGCGCGGTGTGGGACGAAAGCTTCGGCGGCGCGGTGCCGGCCAACAACGCGATCAACCTCGGCGTGTCGGGCGACCGTATCGAACATGTGCTGTTCCGGCTGCTACCGGCGTCGGCGGGCGGCAAAGGCGAGCTCGACCGCGCCGATCTCAACCCCGATTTCGTCGTGCTGATGCTCGGCATCAACAACAGCTTCGATGTCGAAAATCCCGCAGTCGACAGCATCTTCGCCGGCGTCAAGACGGTGGTCGAGGCGGTGCACGCGCGCAAGCCCGGCACGCGCATCCTGCTGCAATCGCTGCTGCCGACGAATGACCCGGTCAAGAACCGCGACCTCGTCCAGCCGATCAACGCGAAGCTTGCGGCACTCGCCAAATCGCCGCCGTTCAACACCTATGTCGTCTGGCTCGACCTGTATCCGGCGTTCGTCGATACGGCGGGGCTGCAGCAGACCAAGCTGTTCAACGACGGCCTGCACCCGAGCGAAGCCGGCTACCGCGTCTGGCGCGACCGGCTGGTGCCGGCGCTGGCGGCGGCGCGTTGATTCAGTCGCCGGCCGGGCATTTCCGGGCGGCAATGGCTTGCAGCGCCGGTGCCGCGTCCTCGGGGGTGACGTAGCGGCTCCACGACAATCCGCCGATCTTGTCGTCGCTGATGTCGTTGACGAACGACCACAGCAGGCCGTCGCGGGTGAAGCGCAGCAGCCGGCCGGTGTTCGATTCCTCGAAGAACAGCCCGCCATCGTGGAGCAGCCGCGCGCGCCCTTCGGTCATCGTCACCGGCCGCGCGGCTTCGAGCAGTCGCTTGAACGGCCGCGTCACCTGACCGGTGCGGAAATCGAACACCATGAACTGGTTGGTATCGCCGGCGCGGACGAACGGCTGGTCGCGCGGCGCTGCGGCGATGACATTGTTGTTGAGCACCGAAATGCTGTGGTCATCGACGAACGCCGCGGCGTGCTGGTTCATCCACGGCCCGGTCTGGTGCCAGACGATGCGCCCTGTCGACGGCCGGTACAGGAACAGCGTGCTGAGGTGGCGCGCCGAAATCAGCAGGTCGCCTTGCTGCCAGAATTTGCCGCTGTTGGGCGCGATGGCAATCTCGTTGATGTGGCTCGGGACGGTGTTGAGCTGCATGCCCTGCGTCCCGAGCAACAGCGCCTGCATGCCGTTGTCGCGCATGATGCGCGCGAACGAGTGGCGTTCGAGCAGGCGCCCGTCGGGCGAAATCTTCGCGATCGCATCATCGCGGATGCGTTCGGCGAGGAAGGGATTGTCGGCAAAGCCGCCACCGCCGACCGACGGTGTCCAGATATTGCCTTGCGCGTCGCGCTGGTTCGAATGGTGCAGCACCTCGTCGAGCACCCACACCGGCTTGCGGCTGCAAAGCCCCTGACGCACCATCGCGCCGCTGGTGTTGAAGATGATGTCGCCGTCGGCGAGCAGCAGCGGGTGGAAGGCGCGTATCGTCTGCCGCGTGATTCCCGGCGCGAACGGCGACTTGGTCGAACGCGCCAGAATATCGGCCCAGTCGGGGGTCCAGTGCGCCATTTCGTGGCCATCGGCGATGCGGATCAGCCGGACCGACGATTGGCGGCCCTGCGGATCGACTCCCGACAACAGCACATAGCCATTGTCGGTCGGCGCCGGGAACTTGCGCTGCCACGCCGGCGTCTCGACGTCGGCGCGGTCGAAGACCAACGCATAGGTCTTGCCCGATGCCGCACCGGCAACTTCCAGCAGCGCCGCCTTGGCGCGGCCGGGGTATTCGGCAACCGCGATCACCAGGTCGGCTTGGCCGGGGGACAGGTTGGCGCCCTTGAGCATGGCGTGGCGTACTGCGGCGGCGGTCGCGACTACCAGCAGCGCCAGCACCACGCTGACAACGATCGCAATCCACACCCAGAAGCTGATGCGTTCAAGTTGGCGGAGGCGAACTGTATTCATTGGCGCAATGATTATCCGTCGGGTGCAAAACCTGTGCAGCAATCCCCCCCCGCGGATACGTTCGCATCTCGACAATCACTCGATGACACGCGCGCCGTTCAAAAAAACACCAACGAATGTGAATGGCAGATGAAGCCCGCCAGCGCCGGCGCTAATCGCGCGTCCAGCTCAGCCCGATCCAGAACGTCTGCGGCGTCGCGCGGTCGATGGTGCCGGTGCTCGAGATGCCCGACACGACGAGTTCGTTGAACAGGTTTTCGACGCGGGCGGTGGCGGCGAGGCCGAAGCGCAGCGGCACGGTGACGGCGGCGTCGAAGGTGGTGGCGGGCGGTAGCGGGCGCTGGTTGAGGTCGTCGTCGAACTGCTCGCCAACATAGCGCAGCGTGGCGCTGGCGTTGATGCCGGCGTGGGTCCAGCCGAGCGTGCCGCTGGCCATCCATACCGGGGCGTTGGCGGGGCGCAGGCCGTTGAGCGCCAAGGCGACGCCGCTGGCTTCGACCTTCGGGTCTGCCCAGGACAGCGAGCCTTGGGCGCTCCAGTCGCCGATCGTCAGGTTGGCGTTGGCCTCGATGCCCCAGACGGTAATTGCGTCGATGTTTTCGCGGACGCGGTAGGCGCCGCCGGCGGCAACAAAGCCGACCTGCGGGAAGACGCCGGGGCCAAAGCCCTGCGTGACGTTGGTGATCGCGCCCGCCAGCTTGTTCCAATAGCCGGTGACGCTGAGCTTGGCGGTCGGCAGCGGCGCCCAGTCGACGCCGATTTCGCCGCCGCGCAGCTTTTCGGGGTCGAGTGCGGCGTTGGCGGCGGTGGCGTCATTGCCGACGCGGAAAGGCCGGTAGAGCTCGTTCGGCGTCGGCAGCCGGAAGCCGATATAGGCGGCACCGCGCAGGTCGAGCGGCGGCAGCGGCGTCCACACCAGCCCGGCGCGCGCGGTGGGCAAGGTGCCCGAGCGGTCAGGGTAGATTTCGGTCAGTGTCGGTGCGCCGGTCTGCAGGTCGCGTTCGAGCAGGTGGCCATCCGATATCCGCCAGCTGTCGAGCCGCGCGCCGCCGGTGAGCAGCAGTTGCTCGGTGGCGTTCCAGCTGTCTTCGACGTAGATGCCCGCCGAGCGCGTCTGGCCGCCGGCGTCGCGCAGCCGCGTGTAGCGGCCGAACTGGTAGCGGAATTTCTCGTTGTCGGTGCCGCTGTTGATGCGGAAGTCGGCGCCGATCTGCAGCGTCTGGTTGGCACCCACCGGCGGGCGCAATTCGACCTTGGCGCCGTAGCCGTTGGCGGGCGTGCTGAACTGGTCGAGCGACGGCGTCGCGACGGTGCGGCTGGCGTTGACCGAGACGAAGCCGGAACTGAACTGGCGGGCCTGGACATAGCCGAGCAGCTCATAGCCCCAGCGCCCGCGGCCGATCAGCCGGACGCTGGCGTCGGCGCCCTTGCTGGTCGATTCGGTGCCTTCGATGCCGCGCAGCCGGTTGTCGGTGAAGCCGCGCGCGCCGACCTGTAGCTCGGTGGTCTCGCCCGCCGGCACGATGAAGCGCAGCGCGATGTTCTTGCTGTCGTACCAGGCGGGGACATCGACAGGGCCGGCCTGGTTCGCGGGGATCAGGATATAGCCGTCGCCGCGGTCCCAGTTGGCGGCGATGCTGGCGAAGCCTTCGCCGAGGTTCGACGCGGCTTGCGCGCTGAGTTCGGTGGCGCCGTAGCTGCCATAGGCGAAATTGGCGGCAAAGCCCGGCAGCTCGCCCGGTCCGGCGCTGAACAGTTCGATGGTGCCGGCGACCGCGCCGGCGCCGAACGGCCCGGCACCGCCGCCGCGGGTGACGCGCACCGCGCCAAGGCCCGCGGGCGCCAGCGCGCTCCACGGAATGAAGCTGGCAAACGGGTCGGCGACCGGCACGCCGTCGAGCAGCACCAGCGCGCGCGACGAGGCATTGCCGCCGATCGAGCGCAGCGTCGCGCCCTGGCTCGTCGGGTTGGCCGAACGGCTGTCGGTTCGGCGGAACTGCTGGAAACCGGCGACGTCGCGCAACACGTCCTCCAATCGCGCGCTGGCGTCATTCGCCAGCCGCTCGCGGCCGATGGTGACGCTGGCATAGGCGGCCGCACCGGCGGGCGCGGCGAGGCCGCGGCCGGTGACGATGATGGAGTCGGGGGCCGTATCGGGTTCGGACGACGCGTGCGCCGGCACGGCGGCGGCGAGCGCGGCGAACAGCATGAAACGGGCGGGCGGCAAGGTCATGCGCGGGGTGCTAGCGGGTTTGCGGCGTGCTGACTACGGGGCGTGAACGCCAGCGCAACAATGCCGCACTGGACAGCGTTCATGCTGCAGTGCAAAAAGCTGGCATGCGCACGATGTCGAGCAATGCGGCGGACGCGCTGGGGTCGCCCGTCCGCAACCTTGTCGTGATCCTGGTCTTCGTCGCGGTCGTCATGGTCGTCGCGACGCTCGCCTATATGCAAGCCGGCTGGAGCTTTGCCGACGCGAGCTACATGGTCGTGCTGACGATCTACACCGTCGGCTACGGTGAAGTCCGGCCAATCGACACGCCGTATCTGCATGCCGTGACGATGGCGACGATGGCGCTGGGCTGCACCGGCATGATCCTGTTAACCAGCGTGCTGATCCAGGTCTTTACCGCCCTGCAACTGCGCGCCCTGTTCGGAGTTGAACGCATGCACAAAGCCGTTGCCGCACTTGACGCGCATGTCATCATCGCGGGCTACGGCCGCATCGGCGTCATGCTGGCGCATGAACTCAAGACCGCCGGCCGCGACCTCGTGGTCATCGAACGCAATCCCGCCAAGATTGCCGAGGCCGAAGCTGCCGGCCACCTCTGCCTTGCCGCCGACGCCACCGATGAAACGGTGCTGGTGACCGCCGGCATCAACCGTGCGCGCGTGCTCGCCACGGTGCTGCCCGACGATGCGGCGAACGTCTTCATCACGCTGAGCGCGCGCAGCCTCAACCCGCGCGTCCAGATCATCGCGCGCGGCGAGGCGCCGACGACCGAGGGCAAGCTGCGCCACGCCGGTGCCGACCGCGTCGTGCTGCCGACGCATATCGGCGCCGAACGCATTGCGGAGATGATCCTGTATGACGCCGGCAGCAGCCTCATCCGCGACAGTGCGGCGATGCAGGACAGCGAGCGCCTGCTGCAATCGATGGGGCTCGAATTCGAAATGCTGACGGTGCCGGTTGGCGGCGCGCTCACCGGCGCGCTGGTCGCCGAGGCCGAACGCCGCGGCGCCGGCAGCTTCTTCATCGTGCAGATCGAGCGCAAGGGCGGCGGCGTCATCACCCGCCCCGATCCAGGCACGCGCATCGAAGCCGGCGACGGCATCGGCTATGTCGCGCGCGGCACCGGCGCATCGATCCGGGCGCTGTTCGATGTGGCACCCGAGGCGATTCGGTCGGGGCGTTCGACGTTCAAGCCGGGCCGGTAACGCCGGGGCTTTAGACTCGATTTCATTCAAATTGAACCAACCCCGCTCATCCCGAGCGAAGTCGAGGGACGCGCTGAGCGTTGGGCGTGTCCCTCGACTTCGCTCGGGATGAGCGGGTTGGGTGATTCAATCAAAATGCAATTGAGTCTAGCGCTGGGCCGTCGGCGCTGCGGGGTTTGGCAGCGGCACGCGCGCGCCGCCCTTGTAGACCAGCCGGACGCGGCGCAATGCCGCAATGTCGGTCGTCGGGTCGCCGTCGACCACGACCAGATCGGCGAGCAGCCCCGGCGCGATGCTGCCGAGCTTGTCGCCGACGCCGAAGCTTTTGGCATTTCCCGCCGTCAACGAATGCAGCGCGTCGCGTGCCGGCATGCCGGCGGCGACCAGCAGTTCGACTTCGCGGGCGTTGGTGCCGTGCGCATAGACGCCGACATCGCCGCCGACGCAGATGGTGACTCCGGCAGCGCGGGCGGCAGCGAGCGCGGCGCGGGAGTCGCGGACGGTGGCGGGTGCAGGCTCGGCGCCGTTCCAGCCCTTGTAGCGCGCCACCGCATCGGACGCGGCGAGCGTCGGGCAGAAGGTGACGCCGCGCGCCGCCATCAGCTTGAAGACTTCGGGGGTGCCGTTGCCGCCATGTTCGATGCTGTCGACGCCGGCGAGCGTCGCGCGGCGCATGGCTTCGGCGGTGTAGGCGTGCGCCGATACCTGCCGCCCGGCGTCATGCGCGGCAGCGACGACGGCGGTCATCTCGGCCAGTGAAAATGTCGGGCGGCTTGGTTCGCCGGGCTGCCAGCGGTAGTCGGCGTAGAGTTTGACGACGTCGGCACCGCGGCCGATTTGGCTGCGTGCGGCGGTGACCAAGGCTTCGCCGTCGGCTTCTTCGGCGCCCTGTGGCACGTCGACGCCGGGGTCAAAACCCTTGGGACCGTAGCTGCCGGTGGCGACCAGCGCGCGGGTGGCAATCAGCAGCCGCGGGCCGGGGGTCAGGCCCTGGTCGATCGCGGCTTTCAGCCCGACATCGGCGTAGCCGGCACCCTCGGTGCCGAGGTCGCGGACGGTGGTGAAGCCGGCCTCCAGCGTGACGCGCGCGGCGTTGGTGGCGCGCACCGTGCGCAACGCCAGCGGTTCGTGGAGGACCTGATCGTTCCAGCTGGTTTCGTTGTACGGGTGCAGGAACAGATGCGCATGGCCTTCGATCATGCCGGGCATCAGGGTCTGGCCGGGCAAGTCGAGGATGGTGGCGCCTGCGGGCGCAACAATCGCGGGTCCGGCGGCGACAATGCGCTCGCCGTCAATCAGCACCGCCCAGTCGCGATGCATGGCGTTGCCGTCCCAGACTTGTGCCGGGCGCAGCAACGTCGGTGCGGCGACTGCCGGCGCTGCCAGTATCAGCAGCAGCGCCAGCAGCGCACGCATCGGCTTAGATACGCTCGATGATGATCGCGGGCGCCATGCCGCCGGCGGCGCACATGGTGACCAGGCCGCGCTTGAGGCCACGGCGTTCGAGTTCGTCGAGCACCGTGCCGATCAGGATCGAGCCGGTGGCACCGATCGGGTGACCGAGGGCGCAGGCACCGCCGTTGACGTTGACCTTGTTGCGGTCGAGCTTGAGGTCGCGGA
>CALDHQ010000473.1 GCA_937894055.1 uncultured Polymorphobacter sp. | reverse complement strand
ACGCTCTTCCGATCTCATCAGGATCAGCGGCAGATACATGGCCGGGGCGAGGATGGCGTAGGCCAGCGGAAAGGCCGCGAACAGCCCGCCGCCGCCCAGCACCAGCCAGGTCTCGTTGCCGTCCCACACCGGTGCGACGCTGTTCATCGCGGTGTCGCGCTGGTGGCCGCGTTGCAGCGCCGGAAACAGGATGCCGACGCCGAGGTCGAAGCCGTCGAGCACGACATAGAGGAAGACCGCGGTGGCGATCAGGAACGCCCAGATGACGGTGATGTCCATCGCTGCCCTCCTAAACTTCGATCGGGGTGATGCCGGCGGCGCGCAACGGCACGTCGTGGCTCAGCCCCGGCTCGGACGGGTGCGGCGGCCGCGCCATCAGCTTGAGGATGTAGAAGACGCCGGCGCCGAACATCGCGAAATAGACGATGACGAACGCCAGCAGCGACAGCGCCACCGCCGGCGCATCGAGCGGCGAATGGCTCGCACCGGTGCGCAGCAACCCATAGACCGTCCACGGCTGGCGCCCGACCTCGGTGGTGATCCACCCTGCGGTGACCGCGACAAAGCCCATCGGCGACATCAGCAGTGCGAAGCGGTGCAGCCACGGTGCGTCATGCAGCCGGCCCTTTGACCGCGCCCACAGGCTCCATGCCCCGAGCAAAACCATGCCGAAGCCGATCGCCACCATGATGCGGAACGTCCAGAACACGATCGAAACCCGTGGCCATTGATCGCGCGGGAAGGCGTCGAGCCCAGCGAGCGGCGCGTCCGGATCGTGCTTCAGGATGATCGAGCCGAGTTTGGGGATTTCGACAGCATGGCGCATGACACCGGCGTCCTGGTCGGGCACCCCGAACAGCACCAGCGGCGCACCATCGGGCCAGCTTTGGTAGTGGCCCTCCATCGCCGCGATCTTGGCGGGCTGGTGCTGCAGCGTGTTGAGGCCGTGCGCGTCGCCGGCGACAATCTGCAGCGGCGCCACCACCACCATCATCCACATCGCCATCGAGAACATGACGCGCGCGCCGGCGTTGGCCCCCTGAGCATTGGCTTTTTCGTGCAGCAGATGCCACGCCCCGACCCCGCCGACGACCAGCGCCGTCGTCAGATAGGCCGCGAGCACGGTGTGGACGAGCCGGTACGGCATGCTTGGGTTGAAGATAATGGCGAGCCAGTCGTCGGGGGTGAACTGCCCCGCCGCGTTGATGCCGAAGCCAACCGGCGTCTGCATCCAGCTGTTGACCGAAATGATCCAGAACGCCGAGATCGCGGTGCCGACCGCGACCATCAGCGTCGCAACGAAGTGCAGCCGCTTGCCGACGCGCTCCATGCCGAACAGCATGACGCCGAGGAACCCGGCCTCCAGAAAGAAGGCGGTGAGCACTTCATACGCCATCAGCGGCCCGATCACCGGCCCGGCCTTGTCGGAGAACACCGACCAGTTGGTGCCGAACTGATACGCCATGACGATGCCCGACACGACGCCCATGCCGAACACCAGCGCGAAGATCTTCAGCCAGTATTTGAACACGTCGAGATAGACGCTGCGCCCCGTCCACAGCCAGCGCGCCTCCAGCACGGCGAGGTAACTCGCCAGCCCGATGCTGAACGACGGAAAGATGAAATGAAACGTCACGGTGAAGGCGAACTGCGCCCGCGCAAGATCCACGGCGGCGAACTGGTCGAACATGCGAGTTTTCCTCGAGTCGCGATGCGTCTCAATAGGCCTTTGCCGCTGCTGTCGCCATGCCCGGCGGCGCCCGCGATGTCGCAGTCACGCCGCACCGCAACGCGACATTCGCGGCAGTAGCCGTGCGCGCCGAAGCCGCGTAAACTGCGGCTTGCGAATTGCCTTAAAGGTCAGTATAGCTGACCTATTATTTGAGGGAATATCCAATGGTCGCTGGCCTGACGCCCGTATCGCTCGACGACAAGTACACGCACACCGAGGGACGCATTTTCCTGTCGGGCGTGCAGGCGCTGGTGCGGTTGCCGCTGGTGCAGCGGGCGCGCGACAAGGCGGCGGGGCTCAACACCGGCGGGTTTATCTCGGGCTATCGCGGCTCGCCGCTCGGCACCTATGACCAGGAACTGTGGCGCGCCAAGAAGTTGCTGGCGGCCGAAAACATCATCTTCCAGCCGGGCGTCAATGAAGAACTCGGCGCCACTGCCGTCTGGGGCACGCAGCATGTCGGGATGCGCCCCGGCGCCACCGTCGATGGCGTGTTCGGCATCTGGTACGGCAAGGGCCCCGGCCTCGACCGTGCGATGGACGTGCTGAAGCACGCCAACGCCGCCGGCACCTCGCCGCACGGCGGCGTGCTGGCGATTGTCGGCGATGACCATGGCGCCAAGTCCTCCACCCTGCCCCACCAGTCCGACCATAATTTCCAGGCGGCGTTCGTGCCGTTCCTCGCGCCGGCATCGGTGCATGAATTCGTCGAATACGGCCTGCTCGGGCTGGCGATGAGCCGCTTTGCCGGCACCTGGGTCGGCTTCAAGGCCACCGCCGACACCGTCGAAACCAGCGCCACCGTCGATCTGGCGAACGAGTGGAAGCCGATCATCCTGCCGCCGTTCGACTTCCCCGAAGGCGGCATCCACATCCGCGGCGGCGACATCTGGCGCGAGGAAGACACCCGCCTGCAACGCTACAAGGGCTTTGCCGCCCTCGCCTTCGCCAAGGCCAACAAGATCGACCGCGTTATCTGGGACACCCCCAAACCACGCTTCGGCATCGTCACCACCGGCAAGGCCTATGCCGACACGATGGAAGCGCTCGACGAGCTCGGCATCGATGCTAAGGTCGCGTCGCAGATCGGCCTGCGCGTCTACAAGGTCGGGATGCCCTGGCCGCTCGAGCCCGACGGCATCCGGGCGTTCGCCGAAGGCCTCGAAGAAGTCCTCGTCATTGAGGAAAAGCGCGAGTTCATCGAGCACCAGCTGCGCTGGCAGCTCTACAACTGGCGCGAAGCCGTGCGCCCGCGCGTCGTCGGCAAGCATGACGAAAACGGCGAGTGGCTGCTGTCGCCCGACAACGAGCTGTCGCCCGGCGTCATCGCGCACATCGTCGCAGCGCGTATCCAGAAATATTACGACACCGACGCGATCCGCGCGAAGCTGGCGTTCTTCACCGACCAGGACGGCAAGGCCGCCGCATACGACGTGCCGATCAAGCGCCCGCCGTATTTCTGCTCGGGCTGTCCGCACAACACTTCGACCAAGCCGCCCGAAGGCTCGCGCGCGCTGGCGGGCATCGGCTGCCACATCATGGCGCTGTGGATGGACCGCGCCGAAACCTTCACGCAGATGGGCGGCGAAGGCGTGACCTGGGTCGGCGAGGCGCCGTTCACCACCGAAAACCATGTCTTCGCCAACCTCGGCGACGGCACCTATTTCCACTCTGGCCTGCTCGCGGTGCGCCAGTCGATCGCCGCGAAGACCAACATCACATACAAGATCCTCTACAACGACGCGGTCGCGATGACCGGCGGCCAGACGCACGACGGCGAACTGACCGTGCCGATGATCGCCGCGCAGATGGTCGCCGAACACGCCAAGAAAGTCGTCGTGCTGACCGAAGACCTGTCGCGCTACGACGGCGTCAAATTGCCCGACGGCGTGCCGCTGTACGATCGCTCGGCGCTGCCCGCAGTGCAGGACGAAATGCGCAACACCCCGGGCTGCACCGTCATCATTTTCGACCAGACCTGCGCCGCCGAAAAGCGCCGCCGGCGTAAACGGAAATTGATGGCCGACCCCGACCAGCGCATCTTCATCAACAGCGCAGTCTGCGAAGGCTGCGGCGATTGCTCGGTGCAATCGAACTGTGTCAGCATCGAGCCGGTCGAGACCGAATTCGGCCGCAAGCGCAAGATCAACCAGTCGAGCTGTAACAAGGACTATAGCTGTCTCAAGGGCTTCTGCCCGAGCTTTGTCACGGTTTCTGGCGCAGAGGTCCGCAAGGCCAAGGCGGTCGACAGCATCGATCTGAGCGCCGTGCCCGACCCTGTCATCGCCTCGCCCAGCGACGGCTACAACATCATGGTCACCGGCATCGGCGGCACCGGCGTGCTGACCGTGTCGGCGCTACTTGGCACGGCCGGCTATCTCGAAGGCAAGGCCGCGACGACCGCCGACATGGCCGGCCTCGCGCAAAAGGGCGGCGCGGTTTACAGCCATGTGCGGCTGGCCGAGCACGACGACGACCTGCTGTCGCCGCGTATCATCGCCGGCGGTGCCGACCTGGTGCTGGCGTGCGATGCGGTGGTGGCCGCCGACCGTGCTTGCCAGACGCTGATGCTGCCCAACCGCACCGCCGTCGTCGCCAATGGCGAAATCGCACCGACCGCCGATTTCGCGCGCAACCGCGACCTCGATTTCCGCTCGAAGGCGGTCGAAAAGGCCATCCGCAACGCGTCGAACCCCAACGCCACCAGCTTCATCGCCGCCGATACCATCGCGACGGTGCTGCTCGGCGATGCCATCGGCGCCAACATCCTGCTGATGGGCTTTGCCTGGCAGCAGGGGCTGATCCCGCTCAAGCGCGAAAGCATCGAGGCGGCGATCGACCTCAACGGCGTGGCGATTCCGTTCAACAAGCGCGCCTTTGCGCTCGGCCGCCTGCTCGCGCACAGCCCGTCAAAGGTGCTCGAAATGGTCGAGGCCGCACGCGGCCCGGCGCTGCCGCCGCCGGCGACCAGCCTCGACGATATCGTCGCGCGCCGCATTGCCGACCTGACCGCGTATCAGGACGCCAACTACGCCGCGCGCTTCAACACGTTGGTGGCGCGGGTGCGGGCGAGCGGCAATGACGTGCTCGCCGAAACCGTGGCGCGGTCGATGTACAAGCTGATGGCGTACAAGGACGAATATGAAGTCGGCCGCCTGTACAGCGACGGCCGCTTCCGCGCTGCGTTCGACGCGCAGTTCAGCGGCGGCTCGGCCAAGGTGCAACTGTCGCCACCGATCTTCGCCAAGACTGACCCCGCCACCGGTCGTCCGAAGAAATACAGCTTTGGCCCGTGGATCTTCACCGCATTCGGGCTACTCGCCAAGATGAAGGGCCTGCGCGGCACGGCGTTCGACATCTTCGGCTACAGCGACGAACGCCGCGAGGAACGCGCTGCGATTGCCGAGTATGAAGCCGATGTGGAAAAACTGCTTGCCGGTTTGAACGCCGACAACGCCGCGCTGGCCAATGAAATCGCCGCCCTGCCACTCGGCGTGCGCGGCTTCGGGCCGGTCAAGGCCAAGGCAGCCGAAGAAGCCAAGGCCAAGGCGGCCGCACTTTGGGCGCGCTGGCCCGGCGTGGCGAAGCGCGCTGCGGCTTAAGGAATTGATGGTCGGGCGGCGCGCTGCCGCCCGACAGTCAAATCTGCGTTAGAGCATCAGTCCGCGCACAGCGCCCCAGACCGTCGCAATCAGCAGCACCAGCGTCGGCAGTAGCGTCATCGTGAAGCCCAGGCTGCGCTTGGCGGGATCGGCGTAGTAGGCCCGCGCATAGATGATGCGGCCGACCGACCACACCAGACCGGCAAGCGCCGTCCAAAGGTCGCCGAGCACCGCTACCGCCAGCCACAGCATCGGCAGGAACATGACGATCTGTTCGAGCGTGTTGATCTGCACGCGGCTGCGCTTTTCGAATTCGACGTGACCGGACATCGCGGGCGCGGCGACGCCGAATGTCGCCCGCGCCTTGCCGACAACCATGCCGAGCGCGAAATAGACGATGACCGCGAGTACTGTTGCCAGTGTCGTCAGCGGATAGAGCGTTGCAGCCGAAATGTTCATTTAGTTGCCTCCCCAGGTTGAAGGCGGCGACTGTAGCACAGCGCCCTGCCCCGGCAAGCTACGCTAGGGCGCGACGGTAAAGCAGGCGCGCCCGGCGTCGGACAGTTGCTTGCAGGCCTTTTGCGCCTCGGCCTTGCTGGCGAACGGGCCGAGCTGGAGCTTCACGATATTGTCGCCGCTGTCATAGATCGGCTTGCCGCCAGCCGGCAGGTCGCTGACCGCCTTGCGCGTTGCCGCCCATGCCGCCTCGGCCTTGGCGCTGGTGCTGAACGCGCCAAGCTGGACGCGCCAGCCTTTGGGCAACGGCTTGGCGGCGGGCTTGGGTGTTTCGGACTTGGGCGCATCAGCTTTGGCGGGCGCCTTGGCAGGTGCGGCTTTGGCGATTTCGGCCTTGACGACGGGCTTGTCGGGTTTAGGCGGCGCGACCTTTTCCGGCACCGGCGGCGGGACAACCGGTTTCGCGGCAGGCACGGGCGCTATTTCGACAACGGGCGTCGACGCCGGAATATCGACCTTCGCGACCGGTGGCGGCAGCGGGCGCGGCTTCGGCGGGATGACGGCAGCGGGTGGCGGCACTACAACCGGCGCAGGCACCACGACCGGTGCTGGCGGCTTGGGCTGCGGCGCGACCGGACTGGCCTGCGGCACCGGTGGTTTGGCTTGCGGCACCACAACGGGTGGCGCTGCGGGCGCCGGCTGCGGTTTGACGACGGGCGCAGCCGCGACGACAGGCGGAGTCACCGGCGGTGGCGCCACGACCGGCGGCTTGGGCTGCACCGGCGCCGGTGCGGCCTGCGGCAGCGGCGCAACCGGCGGCTTGGTCGCTGTCGCGGCTACAACCGGCGGCGGCGGCACGCGCGCCGGAATCGGGTTGATGATCGTCTGCGGCGCGCTGCTGGCATAGGCTGCCGGCACGCCGTTGCCCGCTGCCAGTGAAGCGGCAATCGCCTCGCCGCTGCTGCGGTCGGTGTAGTTCAATGTCGGCTCGATGGCCGCCAGCGTCGTCTTGGCCTGCGCCAGCCCGCTCGCCGAGGCGCGGAGCAGATAGGCATAGCCCAACGGCTTGCTGCGCCGGATGCCGTCGCCGTTGAAGGTCGCGACGCCGAGCACATATTGCGCGCGCGGCTCGCCGCGGTCGGCGGCCATCTTGAGCCAGCGCAACGCCTCGGCCTTTTCGCCGGCCTGAAACAGCATGATGCCGAGGTTCGCCTGCCCCGGCACGCTGCCCTTGGCGGCCGCCGCCGCGTAATAGTCACGCGCCCGCGTCAGGTCCTGCGGCACGCCGCGCCCGAGCTTGTAGGCCTGCCCCAGGTTGAACAACGCATCGGTATCACCGGCCTGCGCGAACGGCGTCCAGATCGCCACGGCGGCGTTATAGTCGCCGACACGCCACTTCTCGACGCCGAGCTTGACCGACGGCGGCGGCTCGGGCGGCGGCGGTGGCGGCTTCTTGGCGGCCAGCAGCAGCGGCACCATCAACCAGAGCAGGCGGCGACTGCTCACGCGCGCCGCCAGACGGTTTCGCCACCCTTCATCGTCAACGCCACGCGCCCCTGCGTCGGCATGCCGTCGAACGGCGTGTTCCCAGCCGACGCCAGCGTCGCGTCGGCATCGATGCGCCACGGCGCGCCGGCATCGAACAGCATCAGGTCGGCGGGCTGCCCCGGCGCGATGCGCCCGGCCGGCAGCCCGAAGATGCGCGCCGGATTGGCGGTCATCGTCGCCAACAGCGCGTCCTGCGTCATCCGACCATCACGCACCAGCGTCAGCGCCAGTGCCAGGATCAGTGCCAGGTGGCCCAGTTCGGCAATCATGGTGACGGCTTCGCGGATGCCGGCGCGGGAGCGCGCCGGGCCGCCGACTGCAGCGCGGCGGCGGCGTCGTCCCTGGCGCTGCGGCTGGCAGACTTGGCCGCGCCGCTGCGCCCGGGGTGGAGCAGCAGCAGCGAGGACGGCGGCGGCGGGGCGCCCGTGGCGGCGCGGGAGGGCGAGCCGGGGCCGATGCGCGGCATCCCGAGCCCCCACACGCTCGCCGAGGCGCGGGAGGGCGTGGCGGCGGCGGGAAGCGGCGAGCAGCACGGCCAAGGCGCGTCCCACGGGCCAACCCCGCCGCGCCCCTCGTTCGCGAGCGCGCGCCGGGGGCCAGCTTGGGCGCCGCCGCGCACGGCGCACACTCGGTTTTTCACCACCCCCCACACTCCTCCAAAATGTCTGGCAAGGGCAAGGGTGAGTCAGCGCGCTGGCACGCGCGCGGCGGCCCGCGCGCCGCCGGCATCGCGCGGCGAAGTGGCGGCGGGATGGATGGCGGCATCCGTCGCCATCCGCCGCGCCCGCCACGCCGTCGCCGCCGGCCTCATCGCCGACTTCGTCGGCGTGGTCGCCTCCGTGATCATCTGCCAACTCATGTTCGGCTGAAGGCTGAACGAAGCCGCGTCTCGCCTGGCACGGGCGCGTCTGCGCGTTGACCGTTGCTGGCTGCTTACGGAACGGCGGTTTCCCAACCGCCGCTGCCCGGGCGGCAAGTCGGGCACGTGGCCAGCGCCCCCCGTCCGTTGACGACAACGTTTCCGCCCCCATCACAGGTGTTCCCTCGGATTCTTCCTGCCATCAGCTCGACGATGCGTGTTCATCCGTAGTTAAAAAAAAACCGTGCCCCGTCTC